>NZ_JXYC01000032.1:0-158039 GCF_000967665.1 Marinomonas sp. S3726
TGTTATCATTTAAGTTCCTAAGAGCAGCACAAACACAAATGGCTATCGCAACTAATTAAGCCTTAAGCGCCATATCTGCCATTTTCATCACACTTTCAAATGATTGAGCACCACCAATAAAGCAACCATTGTGGCAGAACATAGCATCTGAAATCCCTGTCACTTCTTGCAGCTCTTTACCCGCTAAACCTGCCCAAGGGCTGGGTAGAGACTTTCTGTCTTCGAAAGAGCCAAGCTCAACAGGGACAGTCTGAATACGCCACTCTCCAGTGTCTGAAGGGTAAACCACATACAAGGCTTCTTTAGACAATCTATGAACCGTTGTTTTCCAAGGTGTGTATTGCTCTAGCACGATCAGTCTTGGATCTTCTGCTTTTTCGATGGCTTTAGCGACAATATCTTTAGCGCTAATACCGCCAGTTGCAGCAGCAATAAAACGCGTTAGAACACGAGAAGCAAAGTTTACAGCTTCTTCAAAGCAAGCATCGTAATCACTCTCTTCTTGCCATGTCGGGTTAAACATAGAAATGGTTTGGCTAAGGCTAATACCTTTAGATACGCCTTCAACATGGCCGCAATCAACCGCATCGATTACAGAAACGAGACCCGTGTCGACAGAATGAGCAATTTCTTTGTTACCGCCACAAATCTCAACACCGTACTTTTTCCAGATCAAACCGAAAGAAGAATAAGGAATGCCATTTTCACGCTCACCTGCACCACCGCGTTGGTGGTGATCAAAACGACCAGCATCGGCATCGTAGATACCGCCCACATCCAATACGATATCAGCTTGTTTGATAACCTCTAAGTCACGAGTACGAACCAGATTAAAGCTAGTGAAAATCGTTTTCAGAGCCGCGACGCTAAAAACATCATCAGCATGAAAGTTACCATTATGGGTTGCTATCGTAATATCAGTCATTGGAATTGTATCTTGCCTGTTGCATAAAAAAGTAAGACTAGAGGTATAAGCATTTAGAAGGGATTTATCACGGCCTATTTAATACCATAAACCTGAATCAACCTTGCTACTTCGAATACCCTAAAAAAGGTACGGGGATTCTATAGCAAGATGGCCGACAAAAATAGCAGATTAAAAACACTTAAGACATTAATTGAGAAGCACCTCAGTTTTCTCATGCGGGCTTTCTAATACCTTAAGTCAAAGATAAAGGTACCCATTTTTCAATTTAGCGATACCATGATGACCTTCAAGACATCAGCTAGCGTTTCATCTGGTGTAGCGCCTTCTGTATAGACTATATGTGTAGCAAGCTCATAATTCGATTTGTGCTCAATAAAGTGTCGATTCAACTCTGCATCTTCATCGATTTCATTGCCGTTCAATCGCTTTAAACACAGCGATTTATCAGGTGAAGGCAATAATAGAATGACATATTGAAAAGGCTTAAGCGCCGCTTTTGCTCGTTGCAGATAAGCATCATCTTCATAAACAGAATGACCAGCACCAAAATCAATGACGCAATTGTTATGCTCTTCTAACAGGCGCTCAACTGCATGAATCTCAAACTGTTTCCAATAGCGATAGACGCTCAACCCGCCTTCTGTTTGATCGAGCTCCCTAGCATAGGTTTTGTCATAGCCTATCTCTTTATAATAATCCCAACGAAACTCATCCATCGACTTTTGAGGCAACTTGAGATGTGAAGCCAAGAGTTTACCTATCGTGCTTTTACCGACTCCCATAGGTCCAATTAATACAATGTCTAATTTATTCAAAATCTCTTCTCCTTGATTAATGAATAGATAGTAACTCGAACAATCAAAATTTGAAGTAAAGCTCCCATTATGATTTTCTAAATCAACGTAACCACCTTGCGCTCTGGCAATATTTTGATAAGAAGTCGATAAAGATACGTACTTTAGGTGGCACATGTTCACGATGAGGATACACGGCATAAATACCGCTCGGTTCAAGTTCGTAATCCGTTAATAATGGCTGCAACAAGCCTTTCTCAAAATCTTCTTGCAAACAAAATGTGGAAAGCGCGGAGATACCTTGCCCACTTTTTGATAAAGCTATAACCGCAGCAACCGAGTTACTTTTTAACTGACTGTGCATCTGAACACTTTGTTTCTGGCCTTTCTTTTCAAATTCCCACGTAAGAGGTGAGCTAAAAAGAGACAAACTAATCCAGTCATGTTTTTGTAAGTCTTGCGGTGTTTTTGGTGTGCCTTTTTGGGCTAAATACTCAGGGCTGGCAAAGACACTTACAGGCGCTTCACAAATCATCTTAGCCACCAGATTAGACTCTTGTAACCAACCTATTCGAATCGCAAGATCAACGCCCTCTTCCACCATATTGATAATGCGATCTTCCAATAACAAATCAATTTTTAATAATGGATACAAAGAACGAACGTCTTTAATCACAGACGTTAAGTGCTCTGTACCAAAACTAACAGGGCAAGAGATTCGTAATGTGCCTGTCGGTTGGTCTTGATACTCTCGCAGTTCGCTTAAAGCAATGTTTGTTCGATTAACAATTTCGGCACTATGACGATAAAAAATCTCACCCGCTTCAGTCAGGCTCAAACTGCGTGTTGTCCGATTAAGCAAACGCACACCCACTTCTTTTTCTAGCTGGACAATTTGTTTACTCACAGCAGACTTTGCTACTCCTAATTGCCGTGCTGCCTCAGAGAAACTCTTGGTTTCAACAACGCGAGTAAACACACCAATACGCTTTAGCTCATCCATTTAAATTCATCCACTTAAGTTTAATCACATTCGTTACCACTCACCTCACTGTACACCAAAAGAGAACAAAGAAACCACTTTCACCTATCTAGTACAAATATGAGAAACAGATAAGCTAACGTCATCAACTGATCCGATTAATGAAATGAACGACGAGATCGTTCATAGGAGTAACTATGAGTCACCTGAATACCTTATTTCACTCTGTAGATCTTGGGGCAAATTTAACCCTAAAAAACCGTATAATCATGGCCCCGTTAACTCGTTCCATGGCAGACGATAACCTAGTACCAACCGAAGCAATGGCCGCTTATTATGGCCGTCGTGCAGATGCAGGTTTAATCATTAGCGAAGCCACACTGGTATCACAAGATGGTCAAGGCTATCCCAATACCCCTGGGCTATATACTCAAGCTCAGATTGATGGCTGGAAGACAGTCACCCAGCGAGTACATCAAAACGGTGGAAAGATTTTTGCTCAGATTTGGCATACAGGTCGTGTCTCTCATTCGATTTATCATAATGGTGTTTTGCCTATGGCACCCTCAGCAGTGCCTATCGTTGGTCATGGACATGTTCCCCGTACAGAAAACCTAGAATACGAAACACCACGAGTTATTACGAAAGATGAAATAAAGCGAGTTCAAAACCAGTTCGCTATCGCGGCTAAAAATGCGATAGAAGCAGGATTTGATGGTGTTGAAATTCACGGTGCCAATAGCTACCTCATTGACGAGTTTCTACATTGGGATACCAACCGCCGCGAAGACGAATATGGTGGCACAGTCGAAAACATGACACGTTTCTTAATTGAAGTTATCGATCAAGTAAAAGCAGCAATTCCAGAAGGAAAAGTTGGCTTACGCCTTTCTCCTCAGGCTTACATCAACTTAGAGCACGATGATCGTGACAAACAGGTGTTTGATTATCTACTACCGCTACTCAATCAATACGATTTAGCTTACGTTCATACTGGAATGTTTGCTGATGAACCTTACGAGCATTTGGGCGGAACAGTGACTCAGTACATTCGTCAACATTATCGAGGCACGCTCATCGCTTCTGGTGGATACAGTGTAGAAAGTGGCGCAGCAGCCATTGAAAATGGTGATGCTGACCTAATTGCAATTGGTCGACCTTTTATTGCCAATCCAGACTTTGTAGAAAAGGTAAAACAGGAAACAGCATTGGTCGAATACAATAATGACATGCTGCACGAACTTTACTAAAGCATTCAGCCCAATTAAAAGCATCATCTAGAAAAACGATTAAAGGCACCCAACTAAAATTTAGCCGCTTTGCTTGGGTGTTTTTATGAGTTGGCTTTAGTTCATAGGGATTGGAGGCATTCTCTAATTAGCCAAGATCCCATTAGAAAAACATAATATAAGCAGATTTAGCCCGTATCTATGTTAAGCTCGCCGCAATTAATCATTTGTTCAGATTTCAAACACACTTGAGATAAGCCTCCTATCGCTCTAAAGCAATCGAATCTTGCGCTTAAATCTAAGTGATTCCTCAATCATCATGAAGGTACGTTATGAATAAACCATTTTCCCAAGCCTCTGAAAACAATAAAGAACCTATTCGCCAGATACTCGCTCCATACGTAAAAGAAGGTGGAATACTTTTAGAAATAGGCAGTGGCACAGGCCAACATGGTGAACACATAACACAGCATTACCCAGATTTGGCTTGGCAAACTAGTGACCAGACAGACTATCTAGAAGGCATTAAACTTTGGGTTGCAGATGCACAACGCGATAATTTCAAAGCGCCACTTGAGCTTGAAATCAGCACGGCGAAATGGACTAACGAGAAAGTCGACTTTCTGTATTCAGCCAACACAGCACACATTATGTCTTGGGAAGAAGTTGAAAAATTCTTTGAGTTTGTCCCTAGCGCACTCAAAGAAGGGGGTTATTTCTTCCTTTACGGCCCTTTTAACTACCAAGGCCAATTTACCAGCGAGAGCAATGCCCGCTTTAATGACTGGCTAAAAGAGCAAGCACCTCATCGTGCCATTCGTGATTTCGAGACAGTCAACAAACTGGCTTGCGAGCAAGAATTAGAACTGATTGCAGATAACCCAATGCCAGCAAACAACCGTTTATTAGTTTGGCGAGTGAGTGCTAAGTAGTCTGAATACGTTATCTTCAAGCCTATTTAGATAGACAAGCTAAATAAACAGGTCAAGGTGCTCTATCCATGCAAAAAGAATCCAATTAAAGCGTTTTGAGTTGTGCGTTTTAAACTGAATACCTTGGCCAAACCACACAATAAATCAATAATAAATTAATATTAAAAAAGTAAAGCAAAAATATTTAAATAATTTTTCTAAAAAGCGGAACCAAGTGGTTTTCACACAGTCAACTTTAGTGATTTCGACACCCCACAAAGTGATGTAACTAAAGAGTTCTGCTAAATAATGAAACCTATAAAATTCTTATTCCCTTTAGCACTAATATTAAATACTGATCTAATTTTGGCTAATTCTGAGAGATCTATTGGCATATTAGTTAATGAGAGTTCATCTATCTATTTAGATACAAACAAGGACACCGTCTTTGCTCCTTTTTTATCTTATGATAGTGACACCTTTTTTATTAAACAAAGAAGCATTGGTTACCATCTAACGAATTACTTAGACGCTTCTATAGCATACAAAGACAATTTTTTTGACCCTGATGACTCGACGAATGCTGACATGCAATTGCTGGATAGAAGAAAGGGAGGTGTCTACGTTAAAGGGAGTTTGAGAGCGAGTATATTCAACGCCACGATAGAGCAAGATATTTCAGGTAGGCATGATGGCTACTCAATACAAGCTGGCGTCCACTTACCTCTCTATTCAGCGTTAGAAGCGCCTTTAATTGTTAGAGGGAGTATTGATTATATCTATATGGATGAACAAATGAGCGAGTATTTATACTCTGTTTCTGCTTCGGAATCTGCACGAACTTCAGGAAGAATAGCCAACTTTTCGATTAAAGATACGACCGCAATCAAATATGGATTGAGGACTATTTCACCTATCACAAACAACTTAAATATCGTGACCATATTAAATTATGTACGATATTCGGATGAAGTAAACTCAAGCCCTATCGTCTCAAAAAACTATAATTATTCAGGTACTATTCTGGCGAATTATACATTTTAAACAGCCATTAAAATTAAAGCTCATAGGCATTACGTTTAAATAAAACCACTAAATAAACGCGCTGCTACTTATCGATAAATAAATAGCAGCACCTAATAAGGCGAAGCCGCCAAATCGGTTTACGTAATTGCGGCTATCTTGCAAGAAAGATAAAAGCCCTTTAGCAGATATGGCGTATAGCATGACGCAGGTAAAATCTAGCAACGCCATTGTCGGGCACATGATAGCCATTTGTGGCAATAAGGGCTGGCTGGTATCGATAAACTGAGGGAAAAATGCCGTAAAAAACACGATGGCCTTTGGGTTACCCGCCGCCACCAAAAACCCTTTTATATAAAGCGTGTGTGCACCAATGGATGTTGTCGTATCATCTGCACCAGAAAGATTTAATACGCTGCGATCAAGCAACATTTTAACGCCCATATAGACTAATGTGATTACCCCAAACCATTTAATCAGGGTAAATGCCATTTCAGAGCTGGCAATAACAACCCCTAAACCTGCTGCCACTATTATCATCTGGATAAAGTTGGCCGAAATATCCCCCAGCGCTGTAAAGCTCGTTTGTCTGACGCCATATTTCATCGAATGAAGCATGCCTAATATGATGCTTGGTCCAGGTGTCATTGTCAGAATGAGTGAAGCGATAATAAAGGTTAACCATGTCTCAGTGGCCATTTCGTGATTCCGTTTAAAATTAGCTGTCATTAAAAACAGGCTGTCGTTGAAAAAACACATCAACTCTTATGAGTAATGTCTTAAGTTTTCCTAGTGCTAGGCTCAGTCTGATAGCATACTGATGCATAACAAAATAACCTGAAGTTATGTTTTTATGATTGACGAATTAAATGACATCCCTGCTTTAGTCCCCAAATTATTAGTACAGCTAGCATCGTTGGGCAGCATCACTCAAGCAGCGACAGCTTTAAATGTGAGCCAGCCTGCTGCGAGCAAAGCAATTAGAAACGCTGAGATTAGATTGGGAGTGGAATTAATCAGAAGAGACAATCGCCCTCTTGAGTTAACCCAAGAAGGACAATTAATTGCAGAGTACGCGAAGCAGCAACAAGAAAAAGAAGATGCGTTAATTCAACAGCTTAGACAGATCAAAAAAGAAGGGGCTGGCACCATCAAAATTGCCTCTTTTGGGGCATCTGCATCCACTCATATTTTGCCCAATTTCATTCAAAGAATTAGCCAAAGCTCACCTAATATTAAGATTGAAATTTATGAGTATACGGACGAAGGTGCCTTATCAGCCCTAAGAGAAGGTCGAGTCGATTTCGCCATCATTGTTGATAAACAAGCGCTAGATCTCGATATCATTCCTGTCATGACAGATCGTTTAGTTGCGCTAGTAAATGAAAACGACACCTTGTCTAAACAACCTACCTTATCGGTACAAGAGATCATGTCGCGAGACTTTATCCTAACCAAAGGAGGCAGCGAAGCCCTAATAAGAGAATGGTTTTACCTGTCGAATGCCAGCCTAAAAGCAAAACACACGGCCGTACAATTAACCTCAATTCTCGCTTTGATCAGAGCGGGGTTAGGCATTTCTATTGTGGCCGAATTGGCTGTGCCTGATTCCCACCCAAATATAAAAGTCATTCCATTAATGCCAGAACATCCCCGCCCTATTTGTGTCGCCAGAAAAGCCGGTAGCTTTTCTTCTCATGCGGCAAAATCTGCATGGCGCTGCTTTGAAGCAAGGCTTCAATAAAAAACTTAAACTAAAAGAAAGCGAGTAACTCATTTTATTCGCTCAACTTAATCGCTCAATTTAATAGCCAAGCTTAATATCCACGCTCTCTAGCAGCTTGTTTTCAGTTCTGTATAAATGAATATTCTCAGCCACAATTTTGGCAGAAGTTTCTTTATTTGTCGGTGCTGAGATGTGCGGTAGCACAGTAATTTTAGGGTGAGACCAAACCTCAGACTCAACTGGCAAAGGCTCCTGTTCGAACACATCTAATACAGCATGTTCAATTTGCCCCGAGTCCAAACAGGCTAATAAATCAGCCGTATTAACCACGGCGCCACGAGAAAAGTTTATTAACTTAGCCCCTTTAGGAAGCCAAGCTAGCGTCTCTTTGTTCAACATATGATGAGTACTAGGCGTTAAAGGAAGCAAGTTAATTAGAATATCGGTTTGTTCCAACATCGCCTTTAAACCATCCTGTCCATGATAGTGGCTAATCCCATCAAGCTCTTTAGGAGAGCGAGTCCAGCAGCTCAGGGAATAATTGAGCTGTTGCAACAAATTCAAGGAACCCAGCCCAAGTTTTCCCGCACCTAACATGGAAATACGTAAATCTTTTGAATCCCTATGCTGCAACTTACGCCATTGCTTTTGCCCTTGTTGCTGGGCATAACAGGGCATATTTCGTTGCAAATACAGTGTCCACGCCAATACAGACTCAGCCATGCTTTGAGCCAAAGTCGGGTCGATGAGCCTGACGAGTTGAAAACTTGCCTTATTTAAACTTTTCTTATTTAAACTTTTCTTATTTAAACTTCTCTTATTCAAACAAGCCTTGTTAAAAACATCACTTTTCAGCGCTTGCACCAAGCCTTCAACCCCAGCCCATAAGCTTTGCACCCAAACAAGGTTGGGATAACGCAACAAGTCTTCAGGGTTTGGATTAGAGACAATAGCAATATCGACCAAGGCCTCTTCTCTCTCAGGAATTTGATCAGGGAGCAACACCGTCTGGTTTTGCAACTGACTATTGAGATGCTCAATCCATAAAAACTGAGCCTCTTCCGTTAAACGGCTAAGAAAGACAATATGCTTCATGCGTTAAATACCTCCTTCATGTCGGCAAAGCTTTTAAATTCAATCGGGTTACCAAAAGGATCGAAAAAGAAAAAGGTAAATTGTTCGCCGGGTTGCCCTTCGAAGCGGTGAGTGGGAGGCAGCACAAAGTCTATCTTAGCAGCGGTTAATCGATCGGCGAGAGTTCGCCATAACGCCAAGGGCAATACCAAACCAAAGTGCGGCATAGGGACAGCAATGTTATCCACCTTACCTGTGTTCTTAGTGTGTAATGGCTCTCCCAAATGAAGAGAAAGTTGATGCCCGAAAAAGTTAAAGTCGACCCAAGTTTCTGTACTTCTCCCCTCTTCTGAACCTAGCAGTTCACCATAAAAAGCACGGGCTTGGTTTAAGTCAGTCACATTGATGGCTAAATGGAAAATGTTCGATTGCATATCGCTTGTCTCTCTGCTTGTTCTCATGACAGAGAGATTAGCAATCATATTTCAAAACAAATACTATATATTTATATGAATGACCATAAGGAATTGTTTTGGATATTCGATTTTTATCAAGCCTACTAGAAGTGGTTAACACAGGTTCTATCGCCGCCGCAGCAAGAAATCAAATGCTCACCTCAGCGGCTGTGAGTCAGAGAATTAAAGCACTAGAGCAAAGTTTAGGCTGCCCGCTGCTGAACCGCTCTGGCCATTCAGCCAAACCAACAGAAGCCTGCTTAAGACTATTACCTAGATTGAAGCATCTGGTAGCAGAAACCCAAGCACTGCAAAATGATTTAGACCAAACAGGCTTATCTGGCGATTTAAAAGTCGGTGCTGTTTCCACTGCCTTAACAGGCATCATGCCTAGTGTGATTCAACAGCTCGCTACTCACCTACCAGATCTCAACCTACAAATTTCACCTGGAACCTCGGCCAATTTATATCAGCAACTGCTCGATAAAAGCCTTGATGTCATCATTATCGTAAAGCCGCCTTTTGTTTGCCCCAAGTATTTACAAACAAGCACCCTATACACAGAGCAGCTGGGCTTTATTAGCAGTGATACAAACACCTTGAGTATCAAAGAGTCCTTGCTGAACCTGCCTTATATTCAATACGACAGATCCGCATGGGGCGGCGCGATCGCCGACTCTTACTTGCTAGATTGCGATATAGCAGCCAACACCTTATGTGAGTTGGATGCCCTTGAGAGCATCGCTCTGATGGTGAAACGTCATATGGGCGTTTCATTAGTGCCCATCTGGCAAGGACTAGAGGAAGTCGCAACAAACATAAAAATCCAGCCTATTTCAGGCAAGCAATACCAACGACATATTCAGCTGATTACCCATCGCCAAGTGGGCAAAGAGCGATTGATTGAAGCCTTTTCAGATACGGTTATTAAAGCTAGCAAAGAGTTGATGGAAGATTAGAAAATTAAAGATTTAGAAGGATCAAAGACACCCAATTTAAACAGAAAGTTTTCGTTGGGTGCCTTGATAAAACGCTCATCCTTGAGTGAATCTAATAAAGCTAGATAGTCATTAGAAGAAGGCCAAGTTGGTATGCCTGTTCTGTTAATATTATCTTTCAGCTCAATTTATTGGGTTTGCTGCCAAACATTTTAAACATTTCACCAATACCCAAATCTTTTTGTTTCAGGCCGATAATAAATTTCGCAGTGAACACAGCAAATGGAAATTGCGCAACACCAGTATCGTGCCCAGTAACGGCCATAATGGCGATTGTTGGTGTTTTATACGGCTTAACTTTTTTACCCTGATCAGCTTTCAGAATAGAGTCTGCCAACATCTTGCCTTGCACACTGGCAAGGTAACCATGTTTCGGTATATCTAATGCTGAACAGTCACCTAATGCATACAGATTCTTATAGCCTACGACATTCATTGATGAATCGACTTTAACCAAACCGTTAGCATCGAGAACATTTGCAAGTTCGGCTTTTAAGAAATCGGTATTGGGCTTCATGCCAGTACATTCATATACCAAGTCTGCTTGAATGGTTTCATTACTTTGTGAGCACCGGTAGAGGTTTCCTTCTTTTTTGAAGCGGCGCTTAAATTTGACCGTTACACCTTTAGCCGTTAATTGCTCTAATGCTTTAAGTTGTGCTTTAGGCTTCATGCTGTCTAATAACGTATCACTTGCATGCGCTAAGGTGATATCTTTATCAGGAAAGGCGCTGGCAATTTCACCGGCAAATTCCACACCCACGTTACCGCCGCCAATCAAAAGTATTGATTTAGCTGCAGCCAATGTTTTGTGATTTTCCTCCATTTCCTGATGACGCTCGGTATAGTCAAATGCGCTAATCGATTTTGCTAATGGTAACGTCGGGTAATGACTACCCGATGCAATAATGGCCCGTTTAAAACGAATGGTGTCACCATTAGCCAGATTCGCTTCTTGAGTATTCATTGACTCGATAGCACCTTGAATAAAAGTGCCACCGATAAAGTCGCTATAAAGTTTACGGGGCGTATCACCCACCAGTTTAGGGTCTGCAACATTGCGAAGCATGGCAAACGTCACTTCAAAGTAGTTTTTTTTGTCAACCAAGGTCACATTGAGCCCACCTTTGGATAGCTTCTGCGCCACATTAACACCACTAAAACCACCGCCAATTATCAGTACATCAGTTTGCTTTTGCATAATTATTTTCCAATTTTTAGTCGCTCTAACTAGGAGTTCATTTAATGTTGAGCCCAAACTATCATTAGACAATATCTAAATAAATTGCATAATAGCTACCAACTACTTAGATATTTTCTAACAAAGGAAAACTATGACACTCGACCAACTCAAATCCTTACAAGCTATCGTTGAGGGAGGCTCCCTGCGTGTAGCTGCTCAAAACCTAAATCGAAGCCAACCGACGATCAGCGTCTCCATAAAGAACTTGGAGGATGAACTGGGTATTAAGCTATTTGATCGAGACCAGTACAGAAACAAATTGACGCCTCAAGGCAAGGCATTGTATGAAAAAGCGAAGTTGGTACTGGGTCAGGCGCAGTCGTTGAAAAGCCTAGCAACACAATTGGCCTCAGGCGAAGAGTTGGAGGTTAGCATTGCATTCACAACCGCCATGCCCCTCGCACCTATTATTAATACGGTAAGGCAGTGCAAAGAGGCGTTCCCTAATACCCGCTTAGAAATTTATTCTGTCAATGGCATGGGGCCACTGGATTTATTGAAAGAGGGTCAAGTATCAATGCTGATCATACCCTGGATTCAAAACCACGAAGAACTGGAATCTATGCCCTTTTTGAATGTGCGCTTTGCCCCTGTCATTTCAGCAAACTCACCTTTGCTGCAGGAATATGATGTGGTTCCTAAAGCGATAATGAAAGGCTATCCACAAGTTCTAATCAGCGAACCAACAGCCAACCGACCCACCTACGGCGCACTTGAGGGTGGCGACCAATGGAGGACCAATGAGTATCAAACCAATAAAGAAATTATCCTGCAAGGCATGGGCTGGGGGTATCTCCCGGAGCACCTAATCAAAGATGAACTTGCGCAAGGGTTGCTTAAGCGCATAAAAATCGAAGGCGAACCTGAACCGCGCAATATCGAGTTCCGAATCGCACGGCTGGAGTCAGAGCCCGTTGGGCCAGTGGCACAAAGGCTTTGGGATTTGTTTAGGGAAGGCAGCCACGAGTAAAGCATGACCAAGCTGGAAGTCATAATGTTAATAGAGGGTGTCTTGAAGAAAAATTAGAGAGTTACGCTTAACTAAAAGAAAGAGCATTACTAGATTCCTCATCCTTGAGTGAATCTAATAAAGCTTGAACGGGTTTAGTTTAAGTTCAAATTGGAGTGCCTGTCCTGTTAGTAGCTTGTTCCCATCTTAAAAACAAAAACTTTAGAATGGGAGTATTGATAGCACTAATTTCAATTTGTGAAGAACTAAATACTAAACAAAATCTTGTACAAGCTGTTGAAATTCATTTGAAGGGCTTCCTTGTTCGATATAATCAATTACAGATTTATAACTTTCACAAACCCTATATTGGTTCATTTTAGGCTTTTTAGGATCTTTGAAATTTTTAATTACACCTTTATCCATTAGTTTTGGCAATAGCTTTACAGCCGAAAGTTTTTTTCTAACTTCCTCTTGTTTTCTAGGGTAGAAGTTTCCTCTTTGATAAAAAAGCTTAAAAACTTTTTCTAAATCAGACTTAATTACTTCCTGAGTACTCTTAGACTCTTCTTGTTTTTCTGAAAGTAAATGTTGTATAGAGTTTAAATCACAACTACTACTAAAAACACCATTAGGTATTTTATAATTAATACCTCCTCTAGGATCTATATCCTTAAATATTGAGCTATGAAAACTAGTTTTATCATCAATATTACATTCCCAAAAATACTCATAGTTATTAAAAGTACAATTGAAAAGTTCCTTACCTCTAAAATCAAATATTGGCTTAGAATTTGATACTCCAAAAATATCAACTAAACATACACCTATAAGTTTTCCATCATCACCAAATAGTTTTTCCAACAACTCTGTTCTAGTGTTAAGATTTGATTGTTTTTCATTATCCTTTTTAAGTATAGTTAAAAGTAGTGAAACAACTGAAGAAACAAACATTTCATTATTTCTCCCTTCAATTTTATTATTTTCTTCGAAGACCTCTATACAAAAAATGATCATATCGTCATCTAAAATAAGCTTCTGTGCAACAGATTCAGTAAAGCTACTATCGTACTTCAAATAACCACTTACAATACGAACTAGTTCATCACTTAACAAATTAGAATTCTTTTGTTTAAAAAAATAATAAACTAACAGACCTTTAAAATATGTATCGAAAACATCATACCTGAAGTAAAGCATATTTCCTTCACACTGAATTAAAGGGTGCCCTTTTATTTTTTCAATCAATGAATCATCAAAATCTAAAGTGATTTTTGACAGCTCATTCTTAATATCATATAAACTTATTCCATTTTGTTTTTTTGATGCAAAACTAATAAAAAGCTCTATCTGCTGATCAATAGACAAACTTTCTAGTTTAATTACTTCGCGCCGGCAAACTTGAGCAACTAATTGATCAGTATGATCATCTGCTATTAAGTATTTACTATGAAAATATTCCTGATTACTATCCGTTATACCTTTCGTATTAATTAGATAACCGATCATATCAAGTAAAAAAGGTATGTAATTTTTGTCTTTATCTTCTTCAGAGTTAATAGCTAAATCGTTAGCCATAGTCATAGCTTTTATTACTTTTTTATTATCTTTTTTTAATTTTTGATCAAAAAAATCCATTGCTAAACATTGATTAAATGCTTTGAGTTTTATTTCAGGAAGCAATATTTTTTTACCAACTTCATTCCAAAAATGATCCCTACAAGTGATTAACACCTTTGTTTTATGCAAACCAGAGGAATACTCTTTAAATATTGAAGTTATAAATTTTTCAACATCAATTTTTTCTCCAAGCTTTGCCATTACCTCATCTATACCATCTAATACAACTACCAAACTTCCATTATCAATCGATAACTGGAGTGACTCTTTGTCGAATCTGGCCCCTTCTATTTCATCTGCATCCATTAATGCTTTATAAAAATCAAAAACATCAGTAACTTTATTTTCTATACTAAAATTTCTAGAAAGTTCACTTATTATTTCTTTTGAATCTATAAATAGAATACCTGCTTCTGTATATTCATCACTAACTGAATCTAGGAATTGTTTAGCTAATGTAGTTTTACCAATTCCACCATGACCACTCACGACAAAAATAGGTTCATTATCTGATTCAAACCATTTTTTTAATCTATATATTGCTGATAAGTCAAAAACATCTTCTTCATCATAAAGACCTTCAACATATACAGGCAAATTAAACTTTTCATAAGGAAGAATACAATCTTTATATAAATGCTCATAACCGAATTCATCAATAAAAAAAACAAAATCAGAACGAAATAATTTTCTAATATTAACTTTTCTGCGCTCTATGTCTTTAATTTTAGGCCTATCAATTAAAATTATTGATGTCGAAATATTACTAACCAATTTCTTTTCTTTTATATCGGAAAAGGTTTTTCCTTGATTCGAGCTCTCATGTATATAAATAAACTCCCTTAACCCTGAGAAGCCATCTTCTAACCTATATACTTCATATACTATATTTTCTTTCCAGTTACGTTCTTTAAAAGGAAACTTTTCCGCCAATGAAAAACTTGAATTTTTATCTATAAATAATTGAATGGTTTTTTCAATTGATTTTTCTGAGTTTGAGGATTCATTTTCCATGTTCATTTTTCTTGATAGTTCAGAGTCTCTATATTTTGAAAATTCTAATTTTAAATTTTCAATTTCATTAGGAGCTGCTGTACGAACTTCATCTGTATGCTGACCTTTTCTTATTAACACAGCCCCTTCATCAAGATGTCTAGTTTTAGTTTTAAGTTCTTTTTTTAACTCAATTAAGTTTACCGGACTTGGGATTTCAAACACGAGAAGATATTTTGACTCTATAGGAACAAACTGAATATTAATATCGATAAGTGCTGGTTTTGTATATCCTTCAAGCTTTTGAACTAAGATTTTTTTAAATTTACTTAAATTTTTTAATTGTTTAATATCATCATAATTCACACTATATATATGCTTATCTTCTTCAGAAAAACCAAAAATCAGATAACGATATTCTCCAACCTTATTAATATATCCATTTGCTAAAGATATTATATCCTTAATTAGCTCCCCCCACTTATCGGACATATCTTCTTTAATTGTTGAGTCATTCCAGTACCATTGCCTTTTAAACTCTAACGTAGGTGATTCTTCTTTTTTCAAAAGAAGTGAAATATCTTCTTTCATTTTATTCCTTATTATTTAATATAAAGCATTGAATCTTTAATTATCTTATAGATTAAAACAACACTTAAACTTTCATCTTAATAAAACACACTCGACAACTTCTAATAAAAACCATAAAAAAGCACTTAACAATCATTACCTTTTGTATAAAACAATTATATTTATAAAGACAACCACCCTAATAACAACCATTTCTCTTAAATGGACTTGTTTTTATATTAATAGGTATAATATTTTTTAGAGCGCCTTTCTTTTTAAACTATTTATCCCTTCACTTTAAATTTAATAAACTAACTCTTTCCCTAAATTAGTTTCACTAGAACTCTCAAACATCGAAACAGACTCCCTATATTCAGCCGCCTCTGCTTTCATCGTCCAGTGAATATCTTCAACGCCTTCATTGATAACTTTTTGTTTAATTTCACTAAGAGGTAATCTAAAGAATTCTTTTCTTGGGTTTATCTTATTAACTGACTTCTCATAAAAGGCTTTATGTAAGGATTTCTCTAGAGCGGGCGCATCATCACTATAAATCATGGCGTGTACATCAAAGCTAAAAGGCACAGAAGCATCTCCTAACTCTTTCACCCTATCCATTGGCTCTAGACGCCTTGTCATACCAACTTTAAATACCTCTTCGCCAAAGCTACCGATATTACTAATAACATATACATGACCACGTTTAGTCTGCTGAGCCATTGAGACAGCCCTTTGGCCTTTTTCTTCAGCTTCATGTAATTTGGCTTCAAGCTCAGCTAGTTGGGATTCAAATTGTTGTTTCTGCTCATCTGATGCAGCTGATAACTCTTTACGTGCTTTTTCAAGTGCTTTCTGTAGCAGGCGTTCTTCTTTTTCCGCTTCTTTTATTGCTTTCTCCATTTCTTTACGTGCTTTTTCTTCTTCTCTAATTTGATCTCGAATTGCTTTTTGTTCAGCCAATTCAAGCTGACGTAATTCATGGGTAGCAACAGCCCATTTCAATTCTTCTAACCTTGTATCTAGATACTCTTGAAGAATTCGCGCATTCCTAAAAGGAGCCCCGTTGTGATTAACAAGCGCATATGCATCAATGATTTCTTGTTTAATTTTGCCAAAATTGTCTTTTTTTACTTTTGCTAATGCAGAGTCAACCTTTCCATTAAATGCATCTACTGCAAAGTGAATGGCATAAGCTCTTCTGTTTGCTTCAGCATAATCACAATCTGCGGCTCGGTTTTCTTTCACCATATTTTTTACTCGCAGTCGAAGTAGCTTTAACTGGGCACCAGCCTCCTTATGGCCATACTCTTCAGCTAGATCATCTAATACTGAGTGGTTAGGGATTATGTAATCATCTTTATATCCCTCAATTGTGTTCTTCATTGCTTTTATAGCTGCCGCATAACTATCCGCTTTGTCTTTTGCTTCTAAGGCTGAGCCTGCAATCTCCTCCGCTCTGTTATTTGCATACTCTATTGACCGTTCTGCTTCATTTCGACCTTCAGAAACAATTGCTTCAGCTTCTGTATTTGCATCGCTTAAGATATTTGAAGCTTTTTGCTTTAATACCTTAATTTCCGCTTCTGTATTTTTCTTTACAGTAAGAGAGCTTTCTACAATTCTTTCAGCTTGTTGATTTGCTTTATCTAGCCTTCTTTCAGCTTCATTATTACTTTCAGCAATGGTTAACTGAGCTTTATTTTTAGCTTCACTTAATTTTTGAACAGACTGCTCAAGATGTTTTTCTGCTTCATTAATAATTTTTCTGGCTTCTTCTTCTGCATCTAAAATTGGCTCAAGTTTTTTTAACAATTCGCCTTTAGAGTTCTCTAAATTAGCAACTTCAATAATTGAACGCTCAAGCTTTACAGCTTCTTTTTTATATTTATGCCGATAATATAAGGACAAAATAATCGGTAATACGAATATTAAAAGAACAATTAAAGATGTAATATTTGAAGAGTCAGATTCCATTAAAAGACCTTAAATCAATAGGTTAAATTTAAAAATCGCTCAATATTACTGAATAAACAAAGCACCACAAACACATTTTTTAAGCAGCGATTACACAGCCATAAAAACTGAACCCCAATCACTTAAATCAATAAAATAATTCACTAGAAAGAATTTTAAATCACTAGATTAGATTTACTAAACACTAATATAGAAGGGCTTAAATTAGCTTTTTATTTAATATAAATTTCTCTAATGAAAGAGCTAAATATCAATTAAAATTTTGATAAAAGTCTCAAAAAGTGAACCCGTATTTAATATTTAGTAACGCTTATTTATTTAAGCTACCAAATATTTTTCTAGGGCCAATCCATCATAAAGAAAGCAACTGTGGCTTTACTGAAAGGAATATCGCCTCTCTCACAGAAGAAAAGAGGTTAAAATTTTAAGGTTTGAATGGTGTTTGTTAAACAAATATTACAAAGGCATATCTGTAAAGTGGATGATCTTGGGGTGTTAGCAGCTTGTTTTGTTGCTTTGATGGAATGGAACACATTGCTTTTGCAGTGACTAAAACAAATTTGCAGTGACTAAAGTAAAAAATGCGCGTCTTATTTCTCATTAAAAGAAGAATTAAGACACGCATTTTTCTAGGCTTTTCTTTTAGCCTTTAGATTGTGTATTTCTTAATTTGATCTCGCATTTCCATGGCTGAGTCTGCGATGCTGGATGCAGCGACGGAGACTTGCTCTGCTCCTGCTACGTTTTCTGTTGCTTGATCTGAAATATTGATCAAGCTGCTATTTACTTCACTTAGGGCTGTGGCTTGCTCTTGTGTGTTTTTAGACACTGAGCTTGTTACCGATTGCACCTCTTCTACTTGGCCTGTGATCTTATCTAGAACGATTTTAATCAGCTCTGATTGTTCGGTAGCAAGTAGCGCGTTTTTCTGGCCCAGATCTATGATATTAAAGGCATTACTTGAGTCTTCTTGTAGCTTGCTCACAACTTCTGCAATTTCATCTGTGGAGGCCCTGGTTCTATTTGCTAACCCTCGTACCTCATCGGCAACTACGGCAAAGCCTCGTCCTTGTTCCCCTGCCCTTGCGGCTTCTATGGCGGCGTTAAGTGCAAGTAGGTTAGTTTGTTCGGCTATGCCTCTAATCATGTCCACAAGGGAGGAAATGCTGCCCACTCTCTCGTTAAGTGAGTTGATGGCTTTAGAAGACTCTTCCATGTCTTTTGCTGCTTGATGGATAACATCAACCGCTTTGCTAACTGTCTCTTGCCCTTCTTGTGCGTTACTGACCACCTCTGACACTGAGCTTGCATTACTTTCCATAGATTGGGCTATCTCTGAAACATTGATGCCCATTTGCTCAGCAGCCGTTGCGATGGTTTGCACCACAGTTTTTTGCTCTATCAAGTTAACTTGGCTTTGTTTTATCGAGGTTGAGGTTTCATCCGTTGAGGCTGAGATATGCTGAGAAGCAAGCTCAAAGGATCTTAGGTCATCACTAAAGAGCCTTGTTAGTCTGTTAATACCTTTTGCAGCATCGCCGAGCTCGTCAAAGCTCACGACATCTATCTCGTGTGCCATATTTCTTTCTTGTGTAGCAATTTGAATCCCTTCGGCAATTTTTAGTGATTGCTTGCTTCTAGTTCTAATAATTAAGAATAAAGCAAGAGTAATTAGAGCCCCAAGGATGAAGATAATAATTTCCACCAGAAGCAATATTACGGCATCTTTCTGTATACGTATTGCGGTATTATCAACCACTAACATGGCTTCTTCTTCCATTTTCTTTAGCTCGTCAATTCTTTTGGTTGCGTAACTGAACCAAGTCTTAGAATCGGTTTTAAAGCCAGAATCGGCTTTAGCGACCTCTTCACGTACTCTAACCACATCTTGATTAGCGCTTGACTGTTTTAGTTGTGAGAAAACTGTAAAAATGGCTTTGGGGGCTGCGTCTAAGGCTTGCTTTAAGTTGAAGTCTTGTTTTGTTATTAGCTCTGTATGCTTTATCCTCAAGGCAGGGTTAAAACTTCCTATGGATAAAATGTTGGCTAAAACTGCCCTTTCTATACCTGCTGACTCTTTTGCTGATGAGAAGTTATAAATAGCAAAAAGTTCTGAAGAGATAACAGGGTCTGCACTAAGTTTAGAAGCGTAGATAACACTATGCAAACCAAGCGTATTTATGTTGTTAAAAAAACTCAAAGCCTTTCCTAAAGGAAGTGTCAATGAATCAATTTGGTTTCGAATACTGTTAATGTCAGCAAAAGCATTCTTAATGTTGCTTAGTTCTGCTTCCATCTCACTAGAAAGCGTCCATGCTTCACTTTTAGCTAACAAGGTTTGATAAGCCTTATCAACCACTAATCTCTGTTCTTTTAATTGAGGCCCAAACGCTTTGCCTTTTGAGCCAATATAACCTGCGCTTGTCCCTCGTTCTTTTTGAACTTCGTGCACAACCTTAAGTACATCATGGGACATAAATGCATTGTATTCAGCCTTGTAGGCATCCTGCATCTTGTTATAAGAATGAAATACATCGAAAAAGATAACACCGCCTAATAGGATACATGGCAGAAGAACTAGCACCCCAAGATGAGGTGATAAAGATCGAATTAAAAGCTGCATAGGCTGGTTCACCCTTTATTTAATGAGATACCTTAATTAAAGAGGGGCGTAGACTAAGAATCGATAAGTATGTTGTTAATTCTTATTACATTACGTAGTTTTATGGGATGTTTTTATGTTCTCTTGTAACTAACTTGTAAAGTTTGGCTTGATTTTCTTAAAAATGCCGTTAAAACTTCTATAAATTCATGTATTTGAGTCCGATAGGCTTTATGAACTTAAGAACACTTCTAAACCCTAATACATTGAATTACCGTTTTTAGTTTCGGCTGGAACACTCTGAATGGCATCCCAATGCTCTATGATTTTGCCATTATCATCAAACCGAAAGAAATCCATGGTGACGTATTCATCATTATCAGGCCAAGTTTGATGGGTATGAAGTGAGACTAGATCGCCCTCTGCGATGACTCTGACAAACGCTATGCTTTTATCCGGGTAGTCTCGTGACATCTCTTCAAAGTATTCGATAAAAGCTTGTTTGCCGTCACCTACTAGCGGGTTATGTTGTATGTATTGATCCCCCACATAAAGCGCTACGGCTTTCTCTGGCTCACCAAGGTAAGCGGTTTTGTAAAAAGCAACGGCGTTCTTTTTATTTAACTCAAGATCATGCTTCATCACGCTCTCCGATTATTTATCTTTTAGTATTTTAAAGATTCAATTAAATATTGAGCTCTCGCCTTAGATCTGTGACTTCTACTTTTAAGAAATTAGCCAGTACGGCGGCATCTAGTTGCATTTGTTGTAAGTCGTTATGGTTAAGAATATTGATACGTCGGCCATTTTTGGTCAGCAGGTTTAGCTCAAAACACTCATAGCTAGGCGCTTGCCCTCTTTCGATCATTTTATTAAGAATTTGTAGAGATACTATATGCTTTAGCTTTACGTCTCTGTCTTGGTTGTTATCAAATAGACCTGTGTCTTTATCAAACTTTGCACGCTTCATAAATGGTCTGATAAGCGCAACCCCAAACATACCGATCGCACTACCAAAAATGCCGATAAAGACGGTGAGGTCTAACTGGCTGGACTTCCAATAAATAACACCTGCTAACCCTAATAAAAAAAGACCTACCACGATATAAATGATACAGAAGATCATTGCGCCCATGGTGGGTCTTAAAAAAACAGTGTCTCCTTTAGCCATGACAGTATGGGAAAGGAATTTTGGTCCATCTTTGATCAGGTTGCGCTTTAAATCGATGTAAAAGTGCTTATCGTCATCCATTTTACTTCCTAGGTTGTTGTTACTACTTGTTTTTCATCGCCATCACATTTGTATTATCTATACTTATCTTACCGACTTGCAGAAATAAAAAAACCCGCCGAAGCGGGTTTTTTTATGATCTCATTCTATTATGAAAAAACGATGAATTATGCTTTTTCTGCAGAATTTGAATCAGTGTCTTTGTTGTCATAACGCTTGATTTCACCAGACTTAATACGTGCGATGAAAGAGTTAAGCTCTTTCTTAACAACAGGCATTAGGAAGTACAAACCAAGGATGTTGAAGATAGACATAGCAAAGATAGCTGCGTCAGAGAAGTCGATTACAGCACCAAACTGGATAGTTGCACCAACGACTACGAAGAAGCAGAAGATAATTTTGAAAGTCAGTTCAACTTTAGAACCTTCGCCAAACAAGTAAGTCCAAGCTTTTAGACCGTAGTAAGACCAAGAGATCATAGTTGAGAAAGCAAACAAGATTACTGCCACAGCTAGGAAGTATTTGAAAATACCCGCTGTTGCTGTGAACGATGCCGCTGTCAAGGTAACGCCTGTTAGGCCTTCACCGTTGAATGGCATTGTGTTTAGACCAGCAATAGTGATAACCAAAGCAGTCATAGTACAGATAATTACTGTATCGATGAATGGTTCTAGTAGAGATACTAGACCTTCAGTTACTGGCTCTTTTGTTTTAACCGCTGAGTGAGCGATCGCAGCAGAACCAACACCTGCTTCGTTAGAGAAGGTTGCACGTTTCAAACCTTGGATCAATGCACCAATGAAACCACCCGCTACACCAGCACCTGTGAAGGCACCTTCGAAGATAGCGCTAATAGCCGCACCGATTTGACCGAAGTTTGCAAGGATTACGATAACAGACATGCCTACATAAAGTAGTGCCATCCAAGGTACAACTTTTTCAGTTACTGATGCAATTGAAGGCATACCACCAACGATTACAGAGAAAACTAAAGCAGCTAGTACTAGACCTGTGATTACACCGTATTCACTTGGTACGTCGAAAGCGTAAGTTAACATGGCATGGGCTTGGTTAGCCTGGAACATGTTACCGCCACCGAAAGAACCTAGGATACACATAAGTGCGAAACCAATTGCTAGGAATTTACCTAGGCTTGGTAGTCCACGCTCTTCTAGACCACGGCTTAGGTAGTACATTGGACCACCAGAAACAACGCCAGAAGGCAGAACAGTACGGTATTTAACACCTAGCGTACACTCACAGAACTTAGATGCCATACCTAGAAGACCACAAAGGATCATCCAGAATGTTGCACCTGGTCCACCAATCGCTAAAGCAGCACCCACACCAGCAATGTTACCTAGACCCACTGTGCCAGATAGCGCAGTTGTTAGGGCCTGAAAGTGAGACACCTCACCGTCTTCTTTAGCATTCGGGTTAGAGAACTTGCCACGAACGATATCGATCGAAAGGCCAGCACGTCTGAACTGAATGAAACCAAAGTAAACTGTGAAAATTGTTGCTGCAAGCAACAACCAACCTACGATAATTGGAAAATTAGCTTCGCCAACTGGCACACTGTAGAAGATTAAACCAACGAACCAACCTGTGTAGTCGTTGAAGAAACCGTCAACCGAGCGACTTATCGAACCTACAAACTCCCCAAATGCGCTAGTTTCAGCCGCAAGTATGTTTGTACTAAATATCAGCATAAAGAGTGCAAATAATTGCTGTGTCTTTTTCATATTGGTTATCCCATTTTATTAAGCTCAGCAGGTTTTCGTTCTAAAACAGGATTCTCAAGGCTTAGTTAACAATATATTAGCAGCTAGGGCCGATGTTCTTACTCTTAGTACCTATCACTAGGTGTCGAGGTTGTTAACGCTTATAAAAAAACGACAACGTCTATTCGGAGTAAAATCAATCAAAGAAAGAGGAGAAAAGCGACTTGGCTATAAACAGAAAACTGTATAAAACTTAGACACTGATATTTATAAAGTTCAAAATTATTCGTTCAGCTATATATTAAAATCATTGTCAAAAAAGAAATTGAAATTTCACTTTAAACTAATAGAAAATATTATTTCACTGAACATATTTTAAGCAACACCCAATTACTTAAAAGATATAACCCTGAATTATAAAGCCCCTCTTCCTTAATACGTTTACATTATTAACTATAACTACTTAAGTTTTTATCACCCTGACCTGAGAGCCTTTATTTCTTTTAGTTTTCAGCCGAAATAAAACCATAAGAATATGATTTTTAACGACATTTTATTTATTGTAATTTTCAACAATGCTTTATGTTTTCTTCTTTTATAACTATTAGATAATGTTTTAAAGTTAAACTTTTTCAGTTTTTTAAACTGCAAAAAAGCTATGAAAAAGTGATTATTAATCATTTTTCGCTTATAAACTTATCGTTCATATATAAAAGAACCCAAACCTATCTCAGCCAGAGTCATTTGGCAAATAAAATTGTTAACTTGGTTAAAAAGTATCACTTCATAACAAAAAAACTACTAAGCAAATGCTCAATATACTTTAAATAGATAGGCAACTTATGCTAACTCTTGGCTTCCTTATCAAGACATGTTGAAAACTTACTTTGACCAAATAGAGTGACTTTTGTTAAAAAAACGACACCGGCATGTCATGAGTTTGAAATAGGTTCACAAACGCTTATCACTTCCTAAAGAAACCATCGGCCATTTAAAAAGACTAATGCGACATCTTGAGTAAGATAAGCGAGTCTAGATACGTTTAAAAATAGCAAGTGCACCATTTCATCTCATAAGCAGTGCTTTCAACTACAATTTAATCCAGTTTTGGTCATTTTCGCTTAAAAAATCAATCTACCTAGATAATTCAAGCATAGCCTGTGCCAAAAGCTGAAAAAGCGAACTTATTAGACACTGATAAAAACAGTACATCAGTGTCTGTCAAGATTCGCTCTCTCATGTGCTTTATCAAAGACAGTGCTTTAGTGAATTCCTAATCAACTTTAAATATTTCTACCGAGCGATTAAGTGAGTCAACACTATGGGAAAGATCCCCAGCCACTTGAGCATTGCTCTCAGAATTATCAAAAGTATTTTTAGCTAAGTCATTAATCTGTATAACGGTGCTGCTTATTTCCTCTGCTACTTGCGTTTGTTGATCCGCTGCCGTGGCTATTTGGGCATTCATGTCATAAATAACAGCGACTGAATCACGGATAGCTGTTAAAGCATCATTTGCATCGGACGACTTAGACAGTGTCTGTTGTGCATTCTCACAACTTGCCTGCATAAGACTCACTGAGTTGTTTACTGCCCCTTGAAGTCTCGCGATAAGCTCTTGTATTTGGCTAGTGCTCTCTTGTGTCCTGCTTGCTAAGCTTCTTACTTCATCCGCAACGACTGCAAACCCTCGCCCTTGCTCACCCGCTCGCGCCGCTTCAATCGCCGCATTAAGTGCTAATAGGTTAGTTTGCTCTGCAATATCCCCTATTACATTCAAGATATTTCCTATCCCAGCAGCTTCATTTTCGAGTTTTTTAACGACTCTTTCTGATTCTTCTATTCCTTCAACTAAGGTCGCTATGCTTTCATTTACTTCGGTAACTGTTTGAATACCTTGATTAGAATGCTTATGAGCTGAGTTAGTGGCATCAGAAGCTTCTAATGCACTTTTAGCAACCGCTTTAACAGTGTTTGTCATTTCATACATGGCACTGGATGTCGTTTCTAATTGCTGCATTTGAGTTTCTGAGCTTTGCATCACATTAGAAGCTGAATTGAGAATTTTCTTCGAAGCTGTGTCTAGTATCTGACTTGTGGAATTGATATTAGAAACCGTATTTCTAAGGTTATGAGCCATAGTAAGTACAGCGGCATAAATGCCAGTCTCATTGCCATTACTAGCATTGAGATAGGTTAAATCCCCATTTGCAATTCTATTGACTATGCTTTCGATTTCTTTTGGTTCGCCGCCGATAGGCTTATACATAAGACGAATAATCAGGGTATAAGCAACACCTAAGGAGATTAGGATTAGGATGATCGAAATAATAATATTGGTAACTAGGTTATCATTTGATGCTGCGTTGATATTCTCCCACTCATCCCATGCCCAGGTCGTCCAACCCAGCATAGCCATGTGAGATGTCACCACAAAATAGTCTTTGTCTTCAATGGAATAGGTATGTTGATTACTTTGTGAGTTGCTAAAGGATGCATAGTCAGGAATGACTGTTTTAAGATTTTTTCCTAGTAAGTCAGTATTTTTTGCGGCAAATATATAACCATAGGTATTGGTCACAAAGATCTGATTGTTATCCGTTAATCCTGCGATAAAATTAGTGAGGTTATCAATAGACAAGTTAGCGCTAACCACACCTACGACAGCGCCATTACGTACAATCGGCACGGCAGCTGCCATAACCGCATTACCTTCAGTACTCACATAAGGTTTAGTGAGAATCTTTTTATCGCCTGCAAAAGCCCTTAAAAACCACTCTCGCTGTTTTTCTTTAGCATTAAAGTTCTTCACTAACCCATTACTTGATGTGGAATAAGTTAACCCGTCAGGTGTTGCCACATAGGCATTAATCACATCAAGGTTGTTTGAAATTGATTTAAGCGTCTTAACTGCTTTCTCAATATCAAACGATGACTTACCGTCACCTAAATCAAGTTCATCAGAAATTACTTTTAAAACATCATAGGTACGATTCATGCGCTGCTCAATGGCGCTAGTAACCAAGAAAGATTCTGTTTCTAATTTTTTGTTATAGCCCTCTGTAGAAGCTTGCTTGAAGCTAAAAAAACTGGTGAGTGTGATAAAGCTAATCACAGCTACAAATAAGCTGCCTATGCCATAAAGAATTTTCGATTTTGCTGCCACATTAATTTCCTTTAGGTAAAACGACATGAATCATTAATAAATGAAACCAAATCACACTTTACAGAAAAACTATAGATGATTTGTATATGAATTGTTTGCTTCTGTTGCTTTTTGAAAGGCAGCTCAGTTTCATTTGAAACAGAGAGGCTTTCATTTAAAAAAGGAAAAGATGATGTTTTAAGTCAAATGCCCATCTCAAACTAAATAGAAATTCATTTGAAAGTTACTCGATAATTAAGAATAAAAAGCTACTTAATCTAGATATTTTTTGAGGATAAGTTCAATTTTTCCATTTGATTTAAGCTTTTCGAGTTCCTGATCAACCCACCCAGCTAACTCTGTAGAAAGCGCTTCATTTGCTGGTGAGAAAGCCATATAGACCCCTTCTCTAGCAAGACAGCCTTTCGATACTAATCCGAATTCTTCTGCCTTTTTTCCAAAGACGAATTTGTCTTCCAAAATGGTATTTATTCGTTTCGTCTGTAACATCAGCAGCTCTCTCTCAAGTAGCTTATCGCCCGTTATATTGATGATATTACTTGGGTGTTTGACCATATACTGGTCGAATTTATCACCATATGAGTAGCCATTAATGACTGAAATAACACGCTTAGTAAGGGATTCAAACCCTGTGAATGTCCAGCTATCACTTGGTTTGGTATAGAAGCACATTTGTGAAAATAAGATAGGGTGAGAGTGAAAGATAAAGTCTGGCGCATCGCCAATATAGGCACCAAGTAACCCTTGAGACTTGCCTGCCCTGACATTATTAACGGCTCTAGACCAGTTTATTAGCTGGAAATTAAACTCTGTCTGGCTATTTGCAAAGATCATCTCCCCCACTTCGACTAGGATGCCAGGCTTATCTTTATCTGGTAAACAGGTATATGGGCACCATTCGTCTGCTAGGAGTGTCACCTCTTGCACAGTATCTGAGTGCACCATAGCTGAATGCACACTAAGCAAGAATACAAATGGATAGAGAGACTTATGCGGGCTCATGGATGTGGACTTCTAGTATCACCATTTTTTGATGCTTAATTATAGTAAAGCATTCATAAATTAAGGAGGTAATCATTAACTAGAAGAAAGGTGAAAAGAGAGCGGTAAAGGAAATAGGAAAAGAAGCTGGAAAAAGATCGCTGTTTTAGCCCTGTTTTAAATACGCCCTAAATAAAGAGCTAAGGCTTATAACTTAAGTCGGGGCAATCGCCATAATGCGGGGTTAGATAAAAAAGAACTCGACGATACGCTGGCAAAAGATTATTCACGGCTTATTACCTTTGCTTTCGTATCGTCTCTTATTTACATTCAGATTTTATCGGAGTCTTAAATCTCTTAGTTCTCTAGAAAACTGGGCTCGCTTTTGGGTTGAACCCATAAGGGTTAGCATCATCGCTATCAAGTACGAGAAAGATAAATAAGGCAATCGCGCCACAAACAGGCACCAGCCCAATAAGTAACCACCAAGCTGAGTGATTGGTGTCATGTAGTCGTCTTACTAAAATACTCAGACTTGGTATAAATATGAACAAAGAAAATAAGATTGATAGGCCCATGAAGCCAATTGCCGCTTCAATCACTATAAGAGAGAGGTGAAACAGCAAGGCGATTAAGGTAAACATCCAATACTCTTTTCGTCTTGCTCGTCCTGAGAAGTCCGCATACTTTTTTAAAGCTAAGGTAAAATATTCCATCTATTGCATCCTTTGTGAGCCAAACAACAAACGCCTCCCCTAATCTAAGGGCTTTAGAAGCATGTTATAGGCTAAATATTACATCCATGTTTATGCTAATTTTTCAGCTTTCAAAATTAACGAAGCAGTAATATAAAGGAGTTTTAAGCTTTATGATAGAACTAGCCTTATCCTACTTTAAGTGGAGGTAAAGGGGTGCTGAATTAACACAAGATCCCACCTTTTGGGTTATAACCGTATTCATTATCCTGATGACTATCTTGTACTAAGAAATATAAAAGTATCAGATGCCCCAAAACAGGGATGAAAATCAATAACAACCACCAGCCAGTTCGACTTGTATCATGTAGGCGCCTTACTAAGACACTGAGACTTGGCACTATCATGGCGAGAGTATAAAGCGCCGTAAAACCACCTGCAGTTGAAACTGCATCTAAAGCGATGACAATGAGATAAAAAACAAAGTAGTAGAGATTAAAGTACCAGTACTCTCTACGTCTGGCACGACCAGTGAAGTCAGCATAATTAGTTAACGCATTAATAAAATATTCCATATGGCCACCCTTATTTCGATACCGTTTTGAAATAATTTTCTAATCATTAACTATATTTTAGCAGCTGAAATTTAACTGCATGTTTAATGTGGTTACTTTTGTCTAAAGCGTGTTACTCAATGTCCTTTTTTGTAATAAATGCAGCGTATTAAGGCTAAAAGCTATCTCACTTTGCTTTATCTCTTTTGCTGTAAACGGCCATTTTTCACTAGACTGAGATCAAGTGCTAATCGATTCTTGGTCCAGCCATGCACCTTATCATGGGCTTCTACATAAAGTATTTCGCCAGCACTCAACTTAGCAACAGGAATATGAATCGCATTTAGAGATCGAGTAAAAGGCTGTTCATTAACGTGAGGGTGATAAAGCACTCTATCCCCTAGAACCTTGCCTTGGCTATCGACCAATCGCCAGTTATCTGCGTAATGATCCCAACCTGTGTCATCATGTTTTAATGTCACACTTAAGGACCAAGTATTATTACCTTGATGTTTAAGGTCAGCGGCCAAAATGTTGACATCATTCGCATAAAGGGAGGAAGCAAGGCTTAAACTCAGCAAGCCGAACATGAGCTTTTTGACACTAAGCTTATTTTGATTAAATGCTAAATCGTTAGAACCTTTTACTCTTAGATAGCGTTTCATGCTTGCTCCTTGCTTAGTTTTGATAAGATGACATGCTTTTTGACAAGTCAGAATTACTGGGGAAAACTTTCAAACTCTTTCACAGATTCTAACCCAGCTTGCCATTTGGCTTTACTACGACAAAAGATATGGCCATTTGGTTCCATTGCCAATTGCGTATCAAGTGAGCCTGCTGGTACAACTAGTAACGAATCATCAAATTGCAGGTTTGGCAGACCTGAACCACAGTCTTGGCAGAAGCTACGGACATGCCTTGTGTCTTTTAGCCTAAAGGTTTTTACCTTATCTTGCCCTTGCAACCAAGTTAACTTAGCGGTGGAGCTAAACAGATTCGCGCCATGAGCACTACCAGTATCTTTCTTACAGTGATCACAATGACATAAAAAGAAGTTTTCAAACGCCCCTTCCACCTGAAAATTCACTTGCTGACATAAGCAGCTTCCTTGATATATCTCGCTTGCCATTGTTATTTCCTTATTTTTAAAACTCATTAATTACGCTCATTTAAATAAAAAGAAATGATAAACAGAACGCTTTCATTATATTTTTGTTAATACTGCGAAGGGGTAATGCCGTACCATTTACGAAAGGCGCGATTGAAGTGACTCTGATCGTAAAACCCAACATTGGCTGCTACTTGAGCCAGATTTTGATTCGGCAACCGCAATAATAGACAGGCTCTTTCCAAACGTAATTGAATAAGCCAATTATGAGGTGTGAGCCCCATGCTACTTTCAAAACGACGTAGGAATTGATACCGGCTAAGATCACATAAGGCGGCTAGCTTTTCTAAGCTAATCTTATTTGCAAGATTTGCTTCGGCATACTCTCTTACCAACATAAGCTGAGTGATAGAGAGCCCACCTTCAACCGCCTGCGGGGTGACGACCTTTAATGATTGAAATAAAGGATCGAACAATTTAAGCCAAGCTTCTTGTACGGGTAAAGCGTTTAAACCTTGGGGGTTTTGAACCCCTTGATAAAGCTGAATCAAGCGATTAGCCAAAGCAGTATCTTCTAACATGGCACCAGCAAAAAAAGGGGCTATATCATCTCCAACTAAGCCAAGCTCTTTACCACTAATTTCGTTCATGTATTCGGTTAATAATGAAGCGGAAATACGAAAAGTACACATGCTATATTCATTATCATCATAACCTGAGCCATCGTGAATTTCCCCGGGAGGCATGATAGAAATACGGCCAGGCCCTAATAAAACACTCTTTCCTTGAAAACGCTGCTTTTGCACACCTTGAGTGACCATCCCTATGTGGTAATCAAGGTGATAATGGGGCTTGAATTCAAACTCTGAAAAGGTGCCATCACTTAGTACTAGATCAGGGGTGTCAGCAACACGGTGATATTGTATTTGATCTCTCATCTTGCCCTCCCCTTGCCCTTTTCATTTTGTGGCTGAGTTGTTGTGGTTTAGAATTTATCTTATGGTTTGTCGTAAATCGTTTATGTTATGACAATACCAGAAACTTGTCTTTAATGAGCATTAAAACTCAGCTGTCGACTGGCTTCGATAAATGCATCCACTTCTTCTTGAGCCGTGGCAAAAGCCGTAACTAATCTCACTATCCCTTTACCCCATCTGTCATGGTAGAAACGAAAACCTTGTTCTTGTAGGCCTTGAATAACCACCTCTGGCATGCGGCAAAATATGATATTCGCTTGGGTTTGATCCATCAATTCCACCCCCTGAATGTCACTTAAACCATGAGCTAATCGTGCTGCCATTGCATTGGCGTGTTTAGCATTATTTAGCCATAAATCATCTTTTAAATACGCATCCATTTGCGCTGACAAGAGACGCATTTTAGACGTTAGATGGCCGCCACGTTTACGACGAAATGCCAATTCTTTGCTCAAACTTGTATCAAAAACAATAATAGCTTCTGCTGCTAGCACCCCATTTTTAGTCGCGCCGAAAGAGAGAATATCCACACCGGCTTGCCATGTCATTTGAGCGGGTGTGCAATCTAACGCTACAAGGGCGTTTGCAAAACGCGCCCCATCCATATGGTATTTAAGTCCATGATCACGACATATCCCCCCTATTTCTTGCACTTCTGCTAGGGAGTATAAACTGCCACTTTCTGTTGCTTGGGTGATACTCACGCAAGATGGCTGTACACTATGCACATCGCCTATTTTGTTTTGCGCGGCAATACGTAACGCTGCGGCCGAAATTTTGGCATTATCACCCGCTACTTCAACCAACTTAGCGCCTGATGTATAAAACTCTGGTGCGCCACATTCATCATTATTGATATGGCTATCCTTATGGCATAAAACAGCGCCCCAAGGCGGTGTAAGTGTCGCTAAGCTTAAACCGTTAGCCGCTGACCCTGTTGGCACTAGAAATACGTTAAGGTCACACTCAAATATATCGCGCAGCCTAGCTTCCATACTTTGAGTATATTCATCGGCGCCATAAGGCTGTGCCGCACCAACACTGGCAGCAACCAAGGCTTCTAATACTTGTGTTGAAGCACCTGCAATATTGTCACTGGTAAAACCACCTTTTAATCCGGGTAGGTGTTCTAAATTTGGCTGATTTCTTGTTGTCATACTCAATACCTTAACTAAGTTATCAATACGTTTACTTATGATGTTTTAAGTATGCCTATAAGATTTTGTACATGATTGTAAAATATTGCAGTGATTGAGTTTTTTGCTCATCCATCCACTCACTCAGCATCAATCCGGCGTATCGTCGGTCAAGGGCTTTATTTTCGTTAAAACGCAGGTATTAACCGACATGGCTGAGGGTCATAGTGGTCATTCATTCGATCACTATGAGACTTATCATGAAAAAAATAATAAAAGCAGGCCTCTTCGTTCTCGCATCAAGCACTAGTTTTGCGAGCCTTTGCGTTAATGCTGCCGAAATACGTATTGCTGTCGATGGTTCTTACGCCCCTTTTGCTCAGGTAAATGACAAAGGAGAGCTTTATGGATTTGATGTAGATATCGCCAAGGCCTTATGCCATCAAATGAAAGCCAAGTGTAAAATCCAAGCTCAAACTTGGGACGGTATGATTCCGGGCCTAAAAGTGGGTAAGTTTGATGCTGTCATTTCTTCAATGTCGATTACCCCAGAGCGCTCTAAAGTGGTGGATTTCAGCGAGCGTTATTACTCAAATGTATTGTCGTTTATTGGCCCTAAAGATAAACATATCGAGGTAACGGATGAAGGCCTTAAAGGCTTAACAATCGGGGCTTACCGATCAACTGTGTCTAGCCAATACCTTGAAGATCATTATGCAGATAAGGTTAGTATCAAATTATACGACACCCAAGATCTGGCTTATTTAGACTTAAAAGCAGACCGCATTGATTTGCTCCTATCGGATAAATTCCCTGCTTATAACTGGTTAAGCCAATCCGCTTCTGACTCTGGCAAGCCTGTCGCAAATCAAGACTACGAGTTTAAAGGAGAGGATATCGATATTAATGACCAAATCGCTATCGCCTTGAAAAAAGGCTCTCCTCTTCGCCAAGACTTTAATCAGGCCATACAAGATATTCGTAACAATGGCACTTACCAGAACATCAACAGTAAGTATTTTCCATTCAGCATTTATTAATGCCTTAGCCAAACACTCATAGCGACAGCAAGTAAAAGCAAAAGCAGAAGAAAAAGAGAGACATTATGCAAAAATACCAAGCCGTTTCGACACTCAATGTGCCACTCGATTTTAACTCTTCCCATCTACGTGGCCCAGCTGACGCGCCGGATGTGATTCATAAAGCTGTGTATAACGGTTCTGCCAATACGACAGCAGAGATGAGCACTAACATTAATAAAGACTCTCGTTTACACCATGCGGGGGATGTTAGCTGGAGCCATGAATCAGAAGCCTTTGATGCAATCGAAGCAAAAAGTGCAGAGCTCATCGCCTCGAACCATAAGATTCTCACCTTAGGAGGAGATCATTCCATTAGTTACCCCTTGGTGAAATCGCTTGCGCAAAAGCATGAGAATTTAACCATATTGCACTTTGATGCCCATCCGGATTTATATGACGAGCTACAAGGAAATAGGCATTCACACGCCTGTCCTTTTGCTCGTATTATGGAGTCAGGTTCGGCGAATCGTTTAATTCAGGTAGGGATACGTACACTCAATGCGCATCAAGCTCAGCAAGCCGAAAAGTTTGGGGTTGAAGTACATGAAATGAAGCATTGGTATCCGGGTAAGGACCTTAACATTACTGGGCCTTTGTATGTTTCGATAGATTTAGATGCATTGGATCCAGCTTATGCGCCAGGTGTGTCACATCATGAACCAGGTGGGTTAAGTGTTCGAGAGGTTCTGAGTATTTTGCAATCTATTGAAGTGCCGATTGTTGGCGCAGATATCGTGGAATATAACCCTAAACGAGACATTAATGGCATGACAGCCATGGTGTGTGCCAAGTTCTACAAAGAGCTTGCTGGACTTATGCTAAGAGATTGCCAATAAGCTCTCTAACAATAGCGCGACAACAAAAGCGCTCTCTAACAATGGAGCGATAACAAAAGCGCTATATTGAGCGTTTGAAAAACTCTCGCAAAATAATGCTAGATTCGGTGCGCTCAACCCCATTGAGTTCGCCGATTCTTTCCACTAATTGATCATGCTTGTCTGGCGACGCTGTTTGCGCCTTTAACATCAAATCAAATTGTCCACTGACTGTTTCGCAAGACAAGACCTCTGGCATCAACTCTAATGCACGAATCACATTATTAAAATGTGACGCTTTTACACTCAGCGCCACACGGCTTTGTATGGCGTTCTTTGGTAATAAGTCTGCATTGAGTTTAACCGCATAACCTTGAATCAAACCAGCTTGTTCCATACGTTTTATACGTTCTTGCACTGTCGATCTTGCAAGGTGGACTTGGCGGGCAATATCAGCCGTAGATAGTCGTGCATTAAGCTGCAACAAGGCTAAAATTTGTTTGTCTTTTGCATCTGGCGTCATTCGGGTGAGCTTCTTAATATGAAGTGAATAAGAGTTGAAACTATATCAAAGTCATCGAAATAGATCTTTGCTTTCACTCGTTTTCAAGCATCTTAATGGGAAGCTCTTAACCCTGTGCCCTTAAATAGAAGCACAGGATTAAGGTGGAGGTTTTAATGCTATTAGTTTTTATAAGGCTTTTAGCTTGATATAAATTTCCATCTCCACAAAACCATCCACTCTGGCATCATTTAAGTAATGTTCCATAATAGGAAAATGATCAGGCTCATAACCACTTTGTGGCAACCAGTCGGAATAAAAACGTAAATGGGCCTGAACCGCATCAGCACCAGAGCCTTTGTAATAATGCACCGCGTATTTTCCAGCAGGAATACTTGCCATAAAATATGGTGCACTTACTGTCGTATTTTGCGCCGCTTCCGGCATAATAATCGCCGCTTCATAGCGACATTTATTTAAAGGTGTTAACACCGGATTATCATAACAAAATGCAAATCGTTGCTGTGCCTTCTCATCAACACCTCGTGTTTGTGCGAAGTCGATAAGCTGCCCCCAAGTTTGGTAAATGGCAGACTCCTCATAACCCCCTACACTCGATAATTTCCATACTTTTTGTTCTGATAAATTTTTTACTTTCACATCCATTTTATTACCCATTTTTAATTGGTTTTTACCTAGCTCAGCACCGTTTGGTGCAGAAGTCATATCACTTATTGTGATGTGAGTAGGATATAAATCTGATGGTGAAAATACTTTTCCATACTTGCTTTGGATTTTTCCTATCTTGCTCTCTTTTGCGTGTATTTTAGTTGGGTTTCTTAATTGAGAGGGGCTAAAACCAAAGTAAAGTTTTACTGCTTTGGCAAAATTAGCACTGGAGGAAAAACCACTTTCGTGTGCAATCTGTGTAATAGATAGGTCTTGATGGCAAACCAGCTTGTTAGCGGCCTTTTCCATTCGCCTGCGACCTATGTAGTCATTTAAGGTTTCCTCCATCACCCCTTTAAAGATGCGATGAAAATGAAACTCAGAAAAGTAACTTGCTTTAGCCACGTCACTCAAAGATAAATTGGTATTTAGGTTGGTCTCTATATATTGAAGCGCTTGCTGGATTCTAGCGAGATAGACTGAGTTCATAATTTACAACTGGGTGTCTTGACCCTAATAACGATAGGAATAGATAAGTGGATAGATTATCAGATTTATAATAAAGCGACTTTTCCATTCTTGCGCTTTACGCCAAGACGCTAATTAAACGGATCTAGGTGCAAACATAATAATCCCCATTCCAACCAGTGCCACACTTGCGCCTATCATATCCCAATGGGTTGGTTTAATGCCGTCCACCAGCCATAACCATAGGATAGCCACAAAAATATAAACACCACCATAAGCGGCATAAACACGGCCGGACGCCTCTGGATGTAAGGATAATAACCAAGCAAACAAAGCCAAACACAGGGCTGCAGGTATTAAGAGTAAAATGCTTTTATCTTGTTTAAGCCAAAGATAAGGTAAGTAACAGCCTAGGATTTCGGCCAAGGCGGTGACTAAAAAAAGACCAAGGGTTTTCAATTCAAACATATTAGATCACTACTCATTTTCGGCTCTGACAGTCACAGTTAATTCCCCATTGGGCTGTACGTAAACATTAAAACTAATGGGCCGACAGCAGACTTGGCAATCTTCAATGTATTCTTGATCTGTATCTTGTGGGTCAATAAGAACGTCAATTAACTCGCCACAATAAGGACAAGAGATGCTCTTTTCTTCGAGTTGATGCATGGTTATTTCGCTGTTTTATGTTAAATGAAGTCAAGCTTTGATCCACTCGCCTTTATCAGCACAGAGTACTAGATGCCTTACAGAAAGTGGCGTTAGATTATCTTTATCTTCGTCATTAAAACTATTTAAAAACCCATCAATGAATGCAGTGATACCAGAGAAAGCGAGAGTAATAGGATTAAAACCTTCGGGATTAAAATAAGTTACATCATTTTCAGCTGAGCTGAGATTAAATTTTTTAGAAAACTCAATTAGTAATTCACGTCCATCATCACCATCAATCCCCAAATCATCAACTAGAAAACTATCTAAAGTGATATTAGATATTTTCTCTCCTGTATGTTCTGAAATAAAAGCAATCACCTCAAACTGCTTAGACATAATCGCTACCATTTATTTACTATAGTTTGAATTCTATATCTTAAAAATTATCGCTAGCATAAAGCTAAATTTAGAAGATTTACACTATTTCACTACTAGGAAGGTCTTTTTAGCTGCTTGCGAATTATTTCGATTTCTTCTCGTACACAACAGCCGTATTCATGGTCATTGATAAACCCCATGGATTGTAAAAAGGCAAACATGGTGGTGGGGCCAACAAACTTCCAGCCTTTCTTTTTAAGGGCTTTTGAGAGTGCAATGGATTCTTCAGACGTGGTTTGGCTTTGAGGCTCAGCGGGTGCTTTTGCTTCATAACGCCAAAAAAAGGCCGCCAAAGAACCTTCTTCTTGCTGCATTTCAATGGCTTTTTGAGCGTTGTTAATAACCGCTTCTATTTTTCGACGATTGCGAATAATACCTTCATTTTGCAGTAATTTCTCTACATAAGCCTCTTGATAGAGGGCAACTTTATGAAAATCAAATTGATCAAAAGCGGCGCGAAAAGTCGCTCGTTTATTTAAGATGGTGCGCCAGCTCAAGCCAGACTGAAAACTCTCTAGACACACCTTCTCAAATAGTCTTTGATCATCAACAACAGGGAACCCCCATTCTTTGTCATGATAAGCAAGAAACTCAGGAGCAGTACCTGCCCAAGCACATCGTGCTTTACCATCTGGACCAATAAATGGGGCTGACATTCAATTTTCCTTTTGCTTTACACCTGCTTTTCAATTTTGGACAGGCATTAAAAAAGCTAGCCTATCATCTAACTGGTTTGGGGTAACTTCATAAATCTCAGCTTGTACAACTTTATGGATGACAAAAGGGTCTTGATTCACTTTCTCGACTAAAGCGTCGTAACTCAGGCTATGAGCCATAATACAGCCTCCTCCTTTGGTATTTTCGGCAGATGGTTTAATACTACCCACCATAATAAAAACGCCCTCTTCGACCCCTTGTTTTATCCAGTCCTTATGAGCTTGCATGTGATCTGGTGCTTGAGACTTATTTTCTGCAAACGTTAAATAAATATTAAACATATTACTCTCTCCTCATTTCCTTTGATGCGATCTAAAGTTCGCTTGCATAGTAGCTCATAATTTCTGCCTCGGTCATTGAGACTGTCTCTTGGGCAAAACAGTAGTAATCAGGCTTTTTATCAATATAGAACTGCATCGCCATGGCTAGATCTTGTAGATTTTCGAAGATACCGACTGGCATGTTATAAGCCTTTGCTTTTTTGAAATAAAAATAAAGGTGTGTACCGCATGCTTGGCAAAAGCCACGTTTCGCCCACTCTGAAGAATCGTACTCTTTAATATGTTCTTGCCCTTCAAACTGTACCTTTGTACCGCACTGTACAGCAAGAAATGGCCCGCCTCCCCAACCTCGACAAGATTGGCAATGGCACGCACTCACATCAGGCTTTACCTCTTTTGCTGTGATTTTGACTTGTCCGCATAAACAACTTGCATTTGGCATTGGTGATTTCCTTATTAATGGTAATTGTATTAGTGAGCACCCAATTAACGTGGAGAGAATTCCATTATCCAATTGGTTTCCCATGTTGCGCCTTCGTCGGTGGAGAAAGCTTGCTCCCATCTTGGGGTTTCAGTAGAGGATATCCATTTAAACCTCACCATAATATTTTGCCCGTGCAACACATCATCGGCATAAAACAAGCCGACACCTTGCTTGAAACTTCCTGAGACGGGCGTATCGAGTGCGTCAGGAAAACGTGCATCTAACCACCAAATTGACCATGTTTGTGTCATTTCATTAAAGGAACGCAGCGCTAAAGCACGATAACTTTCTTCTGGAAAGTTGAGTAAGTTATCCTCTAAATTACCAAAGCCGCCTAAGGTTTTGATGGTTGAAGAAGTACCGTCAAACTCATACCACTCCTGACAATTAGCTAAACGTTTTTTAAGCCGCTTATGCTTTACTTGCCAATGGCCTATCATAAAATCAAAATCCTCTGGGGCTTTGATATCTGTTTCCATTCCCGCATTATGATCTGGGGTTTCGCTTTCAAAGGGGTTTAACGTCTGCGCTAACATACTGGCTCCTTCTCTGACTGTTGCTTCACTTCATTTGATATTGCTGGTGCTAGCCTGACCTCTGATGACAGAACCTCAAGCAGAAAGGGTTTTACCTTTTGAGTAAAAACATAGGGATTGTCTTGGTATGCCTCATGACCTGCAGTGGCAATTGAAGCCATTTGCGATCCTTTGATAAGAGAGTTGAGCCTACTCATTTCTATCTCTGAAAATAGATGATCCTCTTCTCCTCTTACCAATAAGCAAGGGGCTTTTATTTGTTTAACGGCCTTATCTGGGTATTGGCTCCCTTTTCCTGATGTCCATAGCTTTACGGCTTGTTCCACTAGGTGATCGAAGTCCGGTTCTGGATTGACCCTGTCGTAATAAGCCGTAGAAACTGGAAATTTAGCTCGCCATTTTGGCCCTGTCATATTGGCTAAAAAAGGAAAACAAAAATCGCTTTTATGAATTTGTTGATGAGCCGCAATGGCAACAAGCGCCTTCACTTGAGAGGCTTTTTCTGAGGTTTTATGGGAGGCAATTCGATAAGCAGTGATACCGCCATCACTAAACCCCATAATGGCAAAGTGGGCGATATTTAAGTGATCAAGCAGGAACTCTACATCCTCTTGATAGATTTGATAGCTCAAAGCTTTAGTGCCAAGACTGGATTTTCCATAGCCTCTAAAATCTAACCCTATCAATTTATAATCATTGACCAAAGAGCCTAAAATGGCATTAAAGTCGGTTAAGTTACCCATGCCACCGTGAAGTAAGATAAGTGGAAAGCCTGCCGGATTTCCTGTCACCTCATAATAAATATTGGCATCTTCTCTTATTAAGTAGTTGCCTGAATTATGGGTAAATAGTGCCATCTCTATCTGCTCCTTGATTAAATGTTTTAACTCGAAGCAGGCAGTATAATGACACTCTACTGACACCATATGTCAGTAGTAAATTAAATAATTAAAAATTTATAGCCCTTTAATATTATCCCGATTTGAATCCAACCAAGACATGAGTTTTTCTAGATGTTGGCTTAGATCGCCTAACTCCTCATCTTCGAAGGCAGAGTAAATATTTTGTATATCTGGACTAAAGGCAGCCATGGTACTAGAACAAGTCTTTAAGCCTTTATCACTGATTTTTAAATGTTTTTTGCGCTTATCTTTGGTATCAGGTGTAGCAATTAACAAGTTTTTCTCTATCAACTGACTCGCTATTTTTGTAATGCCTGGCTGGTTCACTTCCATAACTTCAGCTAACTCTGTGACTAGCCAGCTTCGATTTGGATTATGAGTAAAATGAATCAGCAATCCAAATTGAGATGACGTGAGTTCAAGCTTCGCAAAAAGCTTATTTTGTCTTGTTGTCATCAGTTGTTGCAGTATGCCGAACAGTATTGTCAGACGCACTTCAGTATCTTCTCTGTTACTCACCCTTGTTTCCTTCTTACCCGTAAAACGTATTTTCTAACACACTATATTGAATGCTTTTCTCTGTACGTTTTTTAAACTTTTTTAATTTTTTTACACTTATCGCTTGACTTAGATTCCAAGGAATATAACATACATTCCATGGAATACATATTTAAAACGATTTTCTAACCATCTTTGAGAATCCTTTTCTAAGGGGAATAGCATGAACAGACGTAAATTTATCAGTATACTTGGCCTGGGTACTGGCGCAGTTGCATTAACCACAGGCTTAACAAGTTGTGGCAACCTAGAGTCTTCTCTTTCTGCAGCAAATGGCGATCAAGATACTAGTTACGGCTGGAATGGCCCAACCTCAGAAATGAAAGATATTCGATTACAGGTATTAGCCTATGCTGTGTTAAGTCCTAATCCACACAACATACAACCTTGGATTATTAAGCTAACGGGTGAGAAAGAGTTTGAACTCTATGTCGACCCTGAGCGCTTATTACCAGAAACAGATCCCTACTACAGACAGATTCATATTGGCCAAGGAACTTTCTTAGAAACCGCTGCTATTGCAGCAACAGGCCTAAAACATGAAGCAAAAATAACGCTTTTCCCACAAGGCATGTATAGCAACACAGAGCTGGCGAATAAGCCTGTTGCGAGAGTGCGCTTAGAAGCCAACGACAAGGTTGAAACTAACCCTCTTTTTGCCCATATCTTAAACAGGCATTCTAATAAACGTGAATATAATAATGCCCCGCTCACTCAGGCTCAGGTATCTGAATTAGAGCAATTTCACGCAAATTATAATCAGACTCCTTTCACGCTAGTGAGCTACCCTGCTGCCAAGAAGCAACTGGAGCAGGTTTTAACAAAAGCGATGAAAATTGAGGTCAAAGACAAAGCCAGAGACATGGAAACCATCAAGATTTTTCGTTTCAATGATGATGAAGTCATGAAATACCGTGATGGTTTTGGTACTGCTCAAGCAGGACTTTCTGGGTTTAAACGAATCTTGGTTGAGAACTTTTTTCTTTCTAGAGAAAGCGTGGAAAAAGATTCAACTGATTTTGGCCAACAAGCTGTCACTATGACACAAAAAACAGCAGCATCTACAGGTACCTTTGCTTGGATGAGCTCTAAGTTTAATACCCGTGAAGATCAAGTGAATGTGGGGCGTGAATATTGCCGTATCAATCTTAAAACCATTGAAATGGGACTTGCTCAACACCCGATGAGCCAAGTGCTGCAAGAGTATGAAGACATGCTGCCATTACAAGGAGAGTTTAAACGCTTCTTTAATATTAAAGACGCTGACACAGTTCAAATGCTATTTAGGTTAGGGACCGCTGAGATGACACCTCATGGGCCAAGACGTGCTTTAAAGGATATTATTAAGGCGTAAATGAAAGGATATGCTTGTGCCAAGAAGGCTAAAAAAGCCGTCCTTGGCTCAATGCACTTACCTAATTTCCATTTTAAAAACCTAGGGAGGTGAGTGTTTCCTCTTTCAATCAGAGTTACATCTGGTTGAAATCTTTCAGAATTGTCTCATAGGTGCCATTTGCCTGAATTTGTACAAAGCCTTTGTTAAAGGCATCTCGGATTTCGATGGCATTAGGGATGCTTTTTGAAATCATGATATGTAGGTCATTATCTTCTATAGGCGGCTGTATCATTTCTATCTTATCCGCTTGCATGCCCATATCGGCTGCAACTTGCTTAGCAACAGCATAACTCTCAACATAAAGGTCTATTTCCCCTTGATTCAAGGCTTCTAAACCCAAGCTTACTTGCTCATAACCTTTTAAGTGTTTGAACGGATAAGCATCGAAACTTTTCGCGACAACCGTGCCGTCAAGCTTGCCTAGCTTATACTGATCAAGCATGTCGAATGAGGTATAAAAGTTTAACTCGTGCCCAGCTTTTTTAAATACCCCCGTCAAAACGGAATAAATAGGCAATGAATAGTGATAATGCTGTGCCCTTTCCTCAGAAAAATAGGCGCCAACAACAACGTCCTTCTCACCTTCTTTTACTTGCTCTAGCGCGTCTGTCCAACTGGTAAATTCGATCGAACTGTCATAACCCGCTGCTTTAAATGAAGCGTCAACTATGGCGGTGACAAACCCTCCTTTTTCTAGAGATTCAGCATAAAAAGGTGCCCAGTTTGTTGTTGTCATAGAGACATTTTGTGCCTGTACACTATTGGGTAATGAGAAGAAAAAAAGAGCGGATGTTAAGGTAATGAGAGGTGTTTTAGCGGCTATTTTCTGCAAACCCTGTGACAGTGGTTTGATTTTAAACATGTTAATTAGCATAGTTTTAAACCTTTTCATTGGGGAGATGAATAAGGTTAACGGGTTTAGATGAGGTGTTTAGTTAATTTTAAATACTCTAATAAAGGAATACATCATAATTTCACTCTTTAATAATGGATTTAAACTTAGCCTCTTTAAAATCTATTAGGGTACATTATTTAGCTGGAGAATTTAGCTGGAGAGAGACTCATATCGATAAATGCGAAACCCTTCATCTATGTAAGAGTCAATTTTGTTAAAGCCAAGTTTATGCAGAATTTTATTGGAAGCGACATTCTCATCAACGGCTACAGCAATGATCCTATCTAGTTTAAGGGCATCTCTTGCATATTTTAATGCTGCGGTAACGGCTTCTGTTGCTAATCCCTGCCCCCAATATTGAGGTAATAATCGATAGCCTATATCTGGGGCATTCAGTCTTTTATCAAACTTCACGCCACAAAAGCCAATAACTTTATTATCTTCTTTATGAATAAGTGCATAACGACCGTAACCATACCTTTCGTACTCAGCCATCCAGACATCTCTAATAACCATGGCAGCATCATCAAGACTTTTCACCATACCTGCATCTCCCGTGTATTGAGTGACTTTTTCACAACTAGCAAAGTCAAGAACAGCTTCTTTATCGGCAAGGGTAAACTCGCGCATTTGTAGTCTTGGGGTATCAATTAAAATCACGCACAATATCCTTTAGGCATTTGAAGGATTTTTCTATTGCCTTGATCAGAAAACGTATGAAATTCGATCATTATATATGGGTAAATTCATACTATGAGTAAAAGGTTATGAGGCTAACAAATATCTCGGATACGACAGATTTTGTCTTCTTCGAAAAAGAATTCACAGCGACTATTAAATACCACTGTCTCGCCTTTTTTCAGGTCCGTATTATTCATAAAAAGATCAGCAGCTAAGGTAGCCTTGTACTCAACATTGATGCAGACCATTTGACCAACCTCCTCTAGCTCGAGGATCGTTTGGCTTCTCTCACTGTAAACCAGAGCAGCTTTACTCACTAATTCGCTAAATGCCTCTATTCCCTTAGTTTTGGATTCTGTATGACCTTTACGAATATTTTCGATTTCTATGTTTTGCGACAAAGTATGTACCATGCCATCTAGGTCAAAGCAATTATAAGCTTGTAAATAGCGAACTATCAGATCTCTTTTCATTTCATTCTGCATCTAAACTTCCTTCCCTAGCCTTAAACTAATAACGCCTAAGACTAGCTCAGAAATAAACTGAATGAAAACTTGTAACTAATCCGCTAAATAACGCTGACCTAGTTTTGCACTTTCTAACCAAGCCATAAATTCGCTAACACCTTGCTCACCTTCTTTCGGCGCCCAAGCAGCAAAGTCTGATTCTTGAGCAGGCGTAAAAGGGCCAGGTTTTAACTCTAGAATAATCACATCTTCTGTTTCTGGATAAATACTGTGCCAGGTGTTTTCGGGAAACTCTGCCCCCATAATAGGCTGACTAGGACTCAAACTTAGCTTTTCAATGACGTTACCCGCTTGATCGAAGACGACTAAAGCCATTTGCCCTTTTAGCACGAGTAGCATTTCCCATTTGTTCGTTTGTCCATGAAAATGTGGTCTAACATAGGTGCCTTTTTTTAAACCTATACACATGCGCTGAACTGGGTCTGAGTGCTCGGTATGAAAACAATGATGTGAGCGCTTGCGTTCGCTTTGTTCAGCTTTTTCAATTAATTCTTGGAATAGCACATCATCCAGCTTTTTCATTTTTCTTCCTGTTCGCAGTTTCAATCATTTTTGGGATTAGTAATGAATTTTATGGCTGCAATCTTAATCATTAGGCAAAAAAAATCCCAGCACTTGGCTGGGATTTTTTAATATTGATAAGTATTTACATACCAGTATTACAAGCGAACACTTTCAATAACACGTTCTACTATCTCTTCAACTTTAGTCTCTGAGATTTCAGAATCCGCATGGCTCTCATCATTCGTTAGCAAGGTAACCCCTGTTGCACGTACAAGATCAGCTTCTGCTTGGCTTACGTCCGCTTTTGCAAGAGCAACAATACCTTGGCGAAGTAATGCACGCTCCAGCGCTTTAGCTTGACCAAATGCTTCTTCTGATAAAGCAATGACAGCTGGCTTTTGACCTAAGCGTGCTGCTCTATCTTCTGCGGTTACATCTGAATCTTCATCAATATCAGCAACCTTCTCTTCTACCATGCCGGCACCAACCGTCACGTTAGATAGGCGATCGATTATGATCAAGGCGCCGGTTAGGCGGCTATCTTGATACTGATCGAAAGCAACGGGTGCATCAAATTGAATGATGCAATCACCAATACCATTTAGCTCTAGTGATTCGATCTCACTGTGCTCAAGCGTATTTACATCTACTCTGTGGTTAAAGTGATGCACTTTACCCGGTACAGTTTGTGTACCTAGTTTAAAGTCATACAATTTACCCGGTACTAGTGGGTGATCTGCCATCCACACTATGGAAGCTCTTAATGTGCTTGCCATTAGCGGTTCACTACCTACGTGAGCAAGCATGTCACCACGACTGATATCGATTTCATCTTCTAGTGTGATGGTAACAGCTTCGCCTGCACCTGCCTCATCTAGGTTACCGTCGTAGGTAACAATCGCATCAACTTTACTTGTTTTACCTGATGGCAAAGCAATAATTTCATCACCTGGTTTTACAGAACCTGCGGCAATCGTGCCGGCAAAACCACGGAAATCTAGGTTAGGACGGTTTACATACTGCACAGGAAGGCGGAATTGATTGCTCTTCACATCACGGTCAATCTGAACACTTTCTAAAATGTTCATCAAAGCGCCACCTGTGTACCAAGGTGTGCTGCTTGATTCATTTACAACGTTATCACCACGAAGCGCTGATAATGGCACAAAGCGAATATCTTCGCTGGCACGGTTACCTAGTTGCTCAGTAAATGCTAGGTATTCAGCTTTAATTTCGTTGAACTTGTCTTCAGAGAAGTCGACTAAGTCCATTTTGTTAACAGCTACCACTAGGTGTTTAATACCTAACAATGCCGCAATATAACTATGACGACGTGTTTGTGTTTGTACACCGTAACGGGCATCAATCAAGATGATAGCTAGGTCACAAGTAGATGCACCTGTAGCCATGTTACGTGTGTATTGTTCATGCCCTGGTGTGTCAGCAATGATGAACTTACGTTTCTCTGTTGAGAAATAACGATAAGCAACATCAATAGTAATACCTTGTTCACGCTCAGCTTGTAAGCCATCTACCAAAAGCGCTAAATCAACTTCTTCACCTTGAGTACCTGACTTTTTACTGTCACGTTTTACGGCTTCTAGGTGATCTTCAAAAATAAGTTTTGAGTCATGCAATAGACGTCCGATTAGGGTACTTTTACCATCATCCACGTTACCGCAAGTTAACAAACGCAACATGTCTTTTTCTTCATGCTGCTTTAAGTAACCAAGAATATCTTGGCTGATCAATTCTGACTGGTGCGACATTCTCTAACTCCTAGAAATAACCTTGTTTTTTCTTCTCTTCCATTGACCCTGCTGAGTCATGGTCGATCACTCGCCCTTGGCGCTCTGAACTTTTTGTCAGTAGCATTTCCTGAATAATTTCAGGCAAGGTCGCCGCTTCAGAATCCACAGCACCGGTCAATGGGTAGCAACCCAAGGTACGGAAACGTACAGATTTCATTTCAGGTACTTCACCCTCTTTAAGTGGCATACGATCATCATCAACCATGATCATGGTGCCATCACGCTCTACCACTGGACGTGGTTTAGCGAAATAAAGAGGAACAATTGGAATACTTTCTAGGTAGATATATTGCCAGATGTCCAACTCGGTCCAGTTAGATAGAGGGAAAACTCGGATGCTTTCGCCTTTATTCACTTTACCGTTATAAATGTTCCATAACTCAGGACGTTGGTTTTTAGGGTCCCAACGGTGCTGTTTATCACGGAATGAATAAACACGTTCTTTTGCTCGTGACTTCTCTTCGTCACGACGCGCACCACCAAATGCAGCATCAAAGCCGTACTTGTCTAATGCTTGTTTCAAACCTTGGGTTTTCATCACATCGGTGTGCTTAGCACTACCGTGAGTGAAAGGACCAATCCCCTGTGCTATCCCTTCTGGATTTTTATGGACTAGGAGTTCAAGACCTAATTTCGCTACCATTTCATCACGGAAGCTAATCATTTCTTTAAACTTCCAATCTGTGTCCACATGCATTAGTGGGAATGGTGGTTTACCTGGGTAGAAGGCTTTCATAGCCAAATGCAGCATTACAGCAGAGTCTTTACCTACTGAATACAACATTACAGGGTTATCAAATTCAGCAGCCACTTCACGAATGATATGGATACTTTCAGCCTCAAGCTGCTTTAAATGAGTGAGTCTCGCCTCGTTCATAATTTCCTATCTCAGTTGTGTCCGACTTTTAAACCCTTCAAATCTTTAACAATTCAAAGTCGTTAAAAGTGAATGGATTCGGCATTTGAGAGATACTATACAGGCAAGCTATTTTCAAAAAAAGTTATAAGCAGGTGTTTTTATAGAACATTTATACATATACATATTTAAAATGAACTACATAAGCTGAGCCTATGAAGTTCATTTTAAAGGTTTGATTTTCCAATAAGAATTTTATTAAAAAGAGAATCTTTAATTCGGTAGATTACGCATGACTAAACCGTACTCAATATCAGCAGGTTCACTTTCACAAGGTATGCTCACAACATGGCCAGAGCCAGGTGCAACAGTTACGCTCTCACCTCTTCTATTCAACATGGTATTGATAAAGATAGTCCTTGAGCCTTTTGGCGTAATGAGTTCTACGCTATCACCGACTTTAAAGCGGTTTTTCACATCCAAGGTTAACATGCCATTGTGCCAACCTTTCATCTCTGCGACGAACTGCTGCTTTGTCGATTGGGAGTTACCATGTTGATAGTTCTGATATTTATCATGCACATGACGACGGTAAAATCCTTCTGTATAACCTCTGTTAGCTAAGCCTTCTAGCCTATCCATGAGGCTCATATCAAATGCGCGACCATGAGTTGCATCATCAATCGCTTGGCGATAAAGCTGAGCAGTACGTGCGGCATAAAAATGAGACTTGGTACGACCTTCAATTTTTAATGAATGCACGCCCATTTCAATCAATTTTTCCACATGCTGAATCGCTCTAAGATCACGAGAGTTCATAATGTAGGTGCCATGCTCATCTTCAAACGCTGGCATGTACTCACCTTCTCGGCCTTGCTCACGCAATAGAACCACATCATCATAAGGCTTGCCCTCACCTAATGTGGTTTTAAAGTCGTCATTTTCCCCTAGCGCCAGCTGATCAAAGCCTGAAGGATCAAACATTTGCGCTTCTTTTTTAGCCTGTTCGTACAAATGACTACCATCAGCCGGCACTATGTCACCTGACAGCTCTTCTTTGGCATCTTTAACATCATATTGCCAACGACAGGAGTTGGTGCATGAGCCTTGGTTCGGGTCTCGTCGGTTAAAATAACCAGATAATAGGCAGCGACCAGAGTAAGCAATACACAAAGAACCATGAACAAAGGTTTCAATCTCCATATCAGGTACTTTTGCACGTATCTCTGCTATTTCATCGAGAGATAATTCACGGGATAAAATGACGCGTTTAAGTCCATAGTCATGCCAGAACTTAACCGTTGCCCAGTTTACTGCATTGGCTTGAACAGAAAGGTGCAACTCTTGATCGGGCCACTTTTCTTTAATCAGCATCATCATGCCAGGGTCAGACATGATAAGGGCATCAGGGCCCATTTCGATAACAGGCTCAATGTCTCTTAGATAAGTTTTAATTTTTGAGTTATGAGGGGCAATGTTACTAGCGACATACAGTTTTTTACCTTGTGCATGGGCTTCTTCTATACCCGTTGCGAGATTAGCCATATCAAAGTCATTATTTCTCACCCTTAGGCTGTATCTAGGTTGGCCTGCATATACTGCATCTGCCCCGTAGGCAAAAGCATAACGCATATTTTTTAGGGTACCCGCTGGAGAAAGTAGTTCTGTCATAAGTCATTCACGTCGATTTTTAAAATGGGCGCATTTTAATCGAGTGACTTAAGGGGAAAAGCAAAATCAAAAAAAAGGCCGACTTAGTCGACCTTTTTTTGATTTGAATCAATTTTTTAAAATTATCAATTCCATATTGTGAGATAAATTGCGCTTATAAATAGCTCAATCTTATGGTTCAGCACTCAGTTGTTGCTCCAACATGATTTGATTAACTTGGGTATCAATTCGGTTAAGTTTACCATTCACTTGAATTCTAAAGGCATCAATAGCATTGATGGCCTCTTGATGGTCATCCAACTGAGCTTTCAGGTTAGCTGGCATATCTGGTTTAGCACTGCGTAAACCTTCTACTTTCTCATCAATTTGGCTAATGCTTGCTTCGATCTTCGCTAATGTATCTGCTAAAGATTTAACCTGATTAGACACACTTTGGTTATTGGTTTGCATTGTTTTTATTGTGTTAAGCAAATCATCAATTTGACCATTTTGCTGCTCCACTTTCACAATCAAACTTGCGGTTTCATCACCCATTTTAGATAAGGTTTGCCCAGTAACATCTTGCTCTTCACGCATAGCGTCAATTTCAAATGCACGGGTTTGGCTATCCTGCTCGACTTGATTCAAATTACCTAACAATTTATGGTAATTTGCTTCTATGTCATTGACGGCTTCACCTTGAACTGCAACAAGTTTGCCTTGTGTTGCAAGGGATTCACGTAAATTAGATTGCTTTTTATCTATACTAGCCACATTCGTGGTATTGGCTTTTATTGCCTTACGGTTAGTGTCATAAGACACACCCCATAATTTACGAATTTCACTATTGTGATTCTTTAACGTCTCTGCAACCGTCAAGTCTTGTTCATTGGCAGACACATCTGCCGCTAACAGTTGATGATCTAAGTTAGTTAGTTGAGTATTGGTAGCAGCGAGCTCAGATTTTAGTCTTTGGTTGTCTTGCCAGACCCAAAAACCAGCAGCGCAGGCAGCACCAACAAATAAAAATAACAGCAGGTACACCCCAATTAAACTAGGCTTTTTATATTGCACTTGGGGTTGTGCTTTTGCCTCATTTAAGGGTTTAACTTTAGTCGAAGCAGGAGCCAATCGTCTCTTCGTTGTGGACTGATTAGTACGACGGTCACTGACTTCATCTTGGTCCAAGGTAAGGCTTGGAATTTCTACATCATCATCTTGTCTTGGCATTGAATTCTTACTGAGCCCTTGTTTTGAATGAAAAAAAGGATAACCACACAAATTGAAGGAATATTATCTTCAATTCTTCGGTGCTATTATATATGCACCATTAACTGCTTGATAACAAGCATTTTTCAATATGAAATCGCAGGAGAAAAGAAATGGCGTTTGAATTACCAGCTCTACCATACGCAAAAGATGCTCTAGAGCCTCACATGTCAGCGGAAACATTGGACTTCCACCACGGCAAACACCATAACACTTATGTTGTTAAATTAAATGGTCTTGTTCCTGGTTCTGAGTTTGAAGGCAAAAGCCTAGAAGACATCATTGCATCAGCTCCAGCTGGTCCTGTATTCAACAATGCAGCACAAATCTGGAACCACACTTTCTTCTGGAACAGCCTAAGCCCACAAGGTGGCGGTCAACCAGCAGGCGCACTAGCTGACGCAATCAACGCTAAATGGGGTTCTTTCGAAGAGTTCCAAGCAGCATTCAACGACAAAGCAGTTAACAACTTCGGTTCTAGCTGGACTTGGTTGGTAAAAACAGCTGAAGGCGAATTAGACATTGTTAACACTAGCAATGCTGGTACTCCTTCTACTGACGGTTACACAGCACTATTGACTGTTGACCTTTGGGAACACGCTTACTACATCGACTACCGTAACGTTCGTCCTGATTACCTAAAAGGTTTCTGGGCGCTAGCTAACTGGGATTTTGCTGCTGCTAACTTTGCTGCATAAAATCAGTTAGTTTTGTTTTAAGTCTTGGCTTAAGGGTTTGTGGAAACACTTAAGTCAATTTAAAGCAAATAAAAACGCGATTCAAACCCAGTCTGAATCGCGTTTTTTTATGTCTAAAAGTCTTACCTTAGGCTTTATTCAGCGTCTTTCGCGGCTTTAGCAGCTAATTTAGTTTGAATAAAAACGGAATGAGGCACATATAAAAGTTCACAGATACGTCTGATGCGATAGTCTTCATATTCATCTAACACGCCATCAGCATAAGCAACACGCCAGAGAGCACCTACTAGTGCTTCTTTTTCGTCCTTACCTGCATGCTCATTAATAGCATTAGTAAATTGGAACATATCATTAGCTGATTCAACGGATTGTTTTATGTCAAGGTAGAGTTGCTCAACTTGCTCTAGTCCGGTTTCTTTCTCTATTAACTTTAAAACTTGCTGCTTTTCAGTTTCTTCAATTTTCTCATCGGCCAACATGACTTCAATAAGCAGTGCCGCAACCGCTTGCTGGTAAGACACAGCTTCTACCGCTTCTTCTGGATCTTGAAATTGCTCAATGATTTTTTTAAATGCAGCTAACATGCTTTCTCCATTTATTTATTTTCTAAGGCTTGATTCAAATAGGCTAAATTCAAATCAATCAATTTATTTGGAAATTGTCGATAATCAGGATAGGGGCAGAAAATTAGGTTTTGATCGACTTTCAAAAGACCTTTTTCATCGACTTGAATAAAGTCTCTACTCTCTTTTAGTATCGACTGCATTTGACCACCGCAAACATAATAAATTTTATCCTGATCAAAATTTTCTGGCATTTGAAATAAAATACACTCGCTTTCTTGTATCAGTCTAGTGTCTCTGTATTCACGCCAATCTATTTTAGCCGCCGTCAGCTTCGCCATAATAGTGAGAATCTTACGCCAATGATTACCATCCTGAGCAATAATATCTGCCACAGACGGCCGGTTTAAATGGCCATTAGAGCCAACTAGATAATCACCTTTAGGTGGCGTTGGTAAAATAAACACTGTTTTTGCAAGCCCATAAGCACACCCCAAACTAAACACGTTTTTTCTTCTCTCCTTTAAACATCATACTTCAAAAAAGCCATGATTTAAGACATGCCTATAATAGCATTTTGATTTACACAAAAGTTCCTTGATTGATACCTAAGGTGAAACTTGACAGTGAAGTCGTTTCATAAAACAATATAACGATAAACTATAAGCTTATATTGGATTGGAATATGCAATTTATTAATTCAGGTGTTATCGGTGGTGTTTTAATCGGTTTTGCAGCTCTGCTCTACCTACTTTTATATGGCCGTGTATTAGGTGTTAGTGGCTTAATTAATCAGACTGCTTTTAATAAAAGCAAAGAACAAGGCACTAATAAATTTTATCTCGCCATGATTCTAATTGGCACCTTAATAGGTGGCAGTAGCTATGGGGTATTTTTTGAACCCCAATTTGTGATGCCAAACGATCGTTCCCCTCTTCTTCTCATCATTGCTGGCCTGATTGTCGGTTTTGGCACCCGAATGGGGAATGGCTGTACCAGTGGTCATGGTGTGTGTGGTATTTCAAGAGGATCTTTACGCTCTATCATAGCCACAGTGACATTTATGGTTAGCGCCATAATAACCGTTTATGTGTCTAGCCGACTTTTTCAAATAGGAGCCTAATATGAGCAATAGTATGAAAAGCAATATGGTTTCTAATCAAGACAAGTCATCTCCTATTTTTCACATTATTATGCACTTGTTAATAGGTATTTTGTTTGGAGCAGGCCTTGCAATATCCGAGATGGCAAACCCAAATGCGGTATTAAGCTTTCTCGATGTTAGCGCTATTTTTACTCAAGACAGCTCTTTTAGTAAAAGTGCGAGTTGGAATCCAGACCTTATTTTTGTCATGGTGTCGGCAATTTCGATTGGCGTTTTGGCCTACGCGATTAAGAATAAGATGACAAAGCCTAAATTCACATCAATTTGGCGACTACCAAGCAAGCTCGCCTTAGATAAACCTTTAATATTCGGTGCTATTTTATTTGGAATTGGCTGGGGCCTTGCGGGTTACTGTCCAGGTCCTGCTTTAACCGCTCTAGTAAACAACCCAATGGAAGGTGTGTATTTTCTTTCTTCCATGTTAGTGGGAAGTTTTGCCTTCCAAGCAATATCAACAATGAGAAAAACCTAGCAGCAATCCCTTATTTTTCTTACCATCCCTATTCTACTAATTTGATTCAAATTACTGATAAGTGAATTTGAATCATTGGGACTTTCGCATTTTTTAATTGATGGAACTTAGCAAATGAAACTCGACTCGATTCATATCTACCCAGTTAAATCTATAGCCGGCATCTCGCTAGAGACTAGCCAAGTGAAACAAAGCGGTTTATTCGATGATCGACGTTATATGTTAGTCCTAGCCAATGGCAACTTTGTGACCGCTAGAAAGTACCCTATATTAACTCAAATCCACGCCCTCTATGATTCACAAGGGCTTCTGTCTCTTAGTTATCAAGATAAAAGCATTAGGCTAGATCAAAGTAATTTTGCCGCTGACTATAAGTCAGTCAAGATTTGGGGAACACAAGTATCTGCTCAAATCTGCGGCCAAGACTATAACAACTGGTTCAGTCAAATTATTGGTAAAGAGGTTGAACTAGTGTATTTCGGTGAGCAATCTGAGAGAGTTACTGGCAATAGACCTGACAAACCTGTTGCTTTTGCTGATGGCTATCCTTTCTTAATTACCTCAAAAGCCTCTTTAGAAGCATTACAAGCAGTTTGCCCAGAAAAAGTGAACATCGCTCAGTTTAGAGCCAATCTGATTATTGATGATTGTGATGCTTTTGCAGAAGACACTTGGGCAAGGTTTAAAATTGGTGAGGTTATTTTTGAAACGGTGAAACCTTGTGTCCGTTGTACGCTCACAACCGTAGACCCAGAAACAGGTGAGTTTAATAGCCAAGGCGAGCCCTTTAAGAGCCTTAAAAACTTTCGTTTTCTAAAGAAGGAAGGCAAAGATAAAGGCCCTACTTTTGGTATGAATATCGTCGCAATGAATGAAGGAAATATTAAAGCAGGCGATACTTTAGAGGTTTTAGAGTACCGAGAAGCAGAAGTTTATAACACGCTTTAAGTAAGATAATAGTTTAAGTGTTACTTATATTTTTAAGTAACACTTAAGTTAATTACAATTAAAACAAAAACTTAAATTAACAATCTAAGATAGTTCCATTTCTCTTTTTTCTTCAGGCTGACTAAACATAGTCTGCAGTGTCTGCATCAATACCAAGACTCTCTCATCCGCAATTGTATAATAGATTGTTTGAGAGTCCCTTCTTGTTGCAACCAAATTATCTTTACGAAGTACGGCTAAATGCTGAGACAAAGCAGATTGGCTTAAGCTAACACTTTTATTCAAAGCGCCAACTGACAATTCACCTGACTGTAATGTGCATAAGATCATCAGCCTATGTTCGTTACTGATAGCTTTAAGTAGGCTTGCAGCCTGACCTGTATGCGCTAAAAGTTCAGGAAAAAATATATTACTCGCTAGCATAACCACTCTCTAACCCGTTACTTTTTGTAACCACCATGTTACACGCGGCTAAAGTGCTTGGCTAGGTACTTTTACACTGTCCTTACACTCAAGATTATAAACCCACAAAGAAAATTTTATTCAACAAGATCAACCAGATGGGTTTAATTTTAGTGTAAAGTTTTTATTTAGCTAAAACCTCGATATTAAAGTCGGTCCATATTGGTGCGTGGTCAGAAGGCTTCTCCATTGCCCTTAAATCATAGTTAACATCCGCATCTTTTAAGCTTGTCATAAGCGTTTTTGTCGCCATAATGACATCAATTCTCAAACCTCGTTTTGGTTCATCATCAAACCCTTTTGAGCGGTAATCAAACCAAGAATATCTGTCAGTTTTGCCTGGGTTCAAATGACGGTATGTATCGGTTAATCCCCAATCTTCAAGTTTTGCATACCACTCACGCTCAATCGGCTGGAAACTGCATTTACCCGTTTTAAGCCAACGTTTTGCATTTTGCGGCCCGATACCTATGTCTAAATCAGTTGGAGAAATATTAATGTCGCCCATCACGATGACTTCTTCATCACCAATATGATTCTCTAAGTAATCCATAAGGTCTGCATAAAACTTTTGCTTAGCAGGAAACTTAGTTTCGTGCTCTATGTTTTCACCCTGTGGAAAATAGCCATTTATAACTTTCAGCAAGCCTTTATCTGTCTTGTAAGTGGCGATGATCATGCGCCTTTGCGCATCTTCTTCATCGTTTGGAAAACCATATTCAACTTTCACAGCCTCTTCTTTTGAGAAGATAGCTACACCATAGTGAGACTTTTGACCATAATAATAGGCGTGATAACCAATGCTTTGCGGAATTTCATGTGGGAAAACTTCATCGTGAACTTTGATTTCTTGAAGGCCAATAATATCGGGAGATTGGCTCTTTACCAGTTCTTCAATTTGATGGGGGCGCGCTCTTAAGCCGTTGATGTTAAAAGAAACAATTTTCATAACAAATCCTAGTATTGGGTTGTGTTCATGATACCCAGCTTAGCAGGCGAGTAACAGCAAAGACCATAGCTTAAAATAAAATTATCCGCTTTATTAAGATGCTTGGAATTAAATCACCTTTCCTCAGTCTGACTATTCGGGCTGGAGGGAAAAGTATCAAACTAGGCCGCATTTTGTGCTTAATATTAAAAAAACCATTGAAGGTACTTAAGGCAATCCCTATCACTTTAATAGTTCGATTCTTTTGGCATAGATTAGAGTCCACTGTTAGAATCATTTTAAAATTAAATTTCTGCAATTTCATGGAGTTAACATTATGTCTTATCAGTATGACTTGTTTGTCATAGGTGCAGGGTCAGGTGGTGTCAGAGCCAGCCGTATAGCAGCAGGTAAAGGGTATAAAGTCGCCGTTGCTGAAGCCAGTGCCTTAGGCGGTACTTGCGTTAATATAGGTTGTGTCCCAAAAAAGCTATTTGTATATGGCGCTGAATATGGCCACGGCTTTAGTGAAGCAGAAGGCTTTGGTTGGTCTAAGCAAGAAGCGACATTTGATTGGCCAACATTAAGAGATAATAAAACTAAAGAAATAGAAAGACTGAATGGCATTTACCAAAACATGCTAACCAAAGCAGGTGTTGAAATCATCAATGGTTACGCTAAGTTTGTTGATGCACACACAGTAGAAGTCGATGGCCAAACTTACACAGCAGAAAAGATCCTGATAGCTGTTGGCGCTAAGCCTTATATCCCCGCGATTGAAGGTGCTGAACTTGCCGTTAGTTCTAACGAGATGTTCTACCTAGACAAACTCCCTAAGAAAGCCCTTGTTGTTGGCGGTGGTTATATCGCCGTAGAATTTGCAGGCATTCTAAATGGCTTTGGAGTGGATACCAGCTTAGCTTATCGTGGTGATCAAGTCCTAAGAGGCTTTGATCAAGATGTTCGTGATTTTGCTAGCAATGAATATGTCAAATCCGGTGTCGATCTAAGATTAAACACAGATATTCAAAGTATGCGTTTAGCTGATGCTAACCAAGTTGAAGGTGCTCGTATCGTTACCTTTAAAGATGGCTGTGAAGAGAGCTTTGATTTGATTCTATACGCCACAGGTCGTGTACCTTATACAGATGGTTTGAATTTAGAAGCGGCTGGTATTGAGCTAGATAAAGGCGCAATTAAGGTTAATAAAAACTTTGAAACGTCTACCTCAAATGTATTCGCTCTAGGTGATGTGATAAACCGTGTGCAGCTAACCCCTGTTGCTATTGGTGAAGCCATGGCACTTATCCAGTACTGGTTTGAAGGAACAAGTGAAGAGTACGACTATGACAATATCCCTACTGCCGTGTTCAGCCAGCCGCCTATTGGTACCGTTGGTTTAAGCGAACAGGAAGCAGAAGCTCGTGGTATTGATTTTAGAGTTTACCAAGGTGACTTCAGAGCGATGAAGCATACTTTAAGTGGCTCTGATGCTCGCTGCTTAACTAAGCTTTTGGTAGACAACAGCAATGATAAAGTCATTGGTTGCCACATGGTTGGTGACTATGCAGGTGAGATTATTCAAGGTTTGGGTATTGCGATTAAAGCAGGCGCAACCAAAGCAGACTTTGATGCAACAGTTGGCGTACACCCTTCTACTGCTGAAGAGTTTGTTACCTTTTCTGAAGCTTCTCTCAAAAAACGCTAGTCAAACTTTTTAATCAGAGCAGGAGACTTTATTCTTGCTCTGATTATTTCCTCTGGATTCAAGCTTTTATCTAAGCTAATCTTGTCCCTCATTATTCAGCTTAAGACCCCTTCGACACTCTTTAAGCTAAACGGACTAGACCCTGCCAATTATCGGCAATCGAGACTTTCTCGTATCAACATTAAGGATGAATATAAACGCTTTCCCTATGCTTTGATGTTTGTATTTTTATACAAGTATGACCATAAGCTCACAAACCAAAACATCAGATTCACTGTTTAAACTCGAACGCATAAAACGCTTTCCTACCATTGTTTGGCTCATTCTATTCGGTACTTTTTTAGCCCGTACTAGCTATTTTATGGCTTGGCCTTTTCTTATTGTTGTTTTGTTCGATGATTATCATGCAAGCGAAGCTCAAATAGGTTTGATCTTTGCTGTGTCTGCTGCCGTTGCCTCGGTATTTGGGCTTTATGTTGGCTACTTATCTGACAAATTAGGCCGTAAGCTCATCATGCTAATTGGCTGTATTTTTGCGGGTTTGATTTATTATGGCATAGGCGGTGCAAATGAACTCTGGCAACTGGCTGCCTTAATGATTTTTGCAGGTCTCATGAGACCTACGATTGAAGCGCCAGGTAAAGCCGTCATCAGTGATAACCTGGAATCAGAGAAAGACAGGGAATTAGCCTTAAATATGCGCTATTTCATTCTCAATGCTGGCGGTGCAATTGGCCCACTTCTCGGCATCAGTTTAGCCTTATCACAGCCTCAAGCTTTGTTTTATGTTACGGGTGTGACCTACTTTGTTTACGCACTTATGCTAGGGCTTAGCTTTCACTTTAGTAGGGTTACCCTGCCCCCAAGCCATGAATCCGTCATACGCTTTCGTAAAGTGTTTATGGTAATTGCTAATGACAAGCTTTTCATGGGCCTTTTGATTGCAAACATACTACTGATGTTTGTCTATTCTCATATTGAGTCGTCGATTCCTCAAGTATTAGCCAGAAGCGGCTTAGAAGATGCCGTTAAATGGATTGGCATTCTTGTGGTCGTTAACACCTGCACCGTGATCTTGCTTCAGTTTCCCCTCTTGGCCTTATTGGAAAAGAAAAATGTCTTTTTCAGAACCCGTTTAGGTGTAGGTTTAATGGGAGTAGCGCAAATAATCTTTATTTTTACCCCTGAAGATTATGCCTATGGTTGGGTGCTTGGTACGCTATTTTTGAGTATTGGGGAAGTAATTGCATTTCCGACTTTGAGTGTACAAATTGACCGTCTCGCTCCTGCGCACCTGAAAGGTAGCTATTTCGGTGCCGCCTCATTGTATTCCATTGGTTTTGCAACTGGCCCTTTAGTGGGTGGATGGTTATTAAGCCTACAGGCTAAAGTTAGCCTATTTGTGGTTTGTCTCTTGTGTGTATTAGCCATTATTGTCATCTATTACCAAGCACAAAAAATGGCGCAAACCAGACCATCATAGTGATACGTCACTCGCCTTCAAATAATGATTTTAAATGCCTATGAATTTTAACTTTAAAACGCATAGGCATCGCCATTATTGAGGTCTAACTAAACCAATATAACTTGCGAACCTTGGGATCTTATTTTTAGTTAAGCCATGATACTTAAAACGAATCAGACTACCCAATTCTGGAGGAGCAATACGCTCTTCATCACTTAAGCCCGAACCAATCTTAAAACGTATTATTGGGCTGTCATGATTTTCTCGCCAAAGCACGACTAAAGCGCCTGTTTGTCCTTGGTATTTTCCATTACCAGGCACGTACGCCTTCACTCTCGCTTGTGACTCTTGATAAGGTTTAAGTTTGAGGACATTATCACTTCGACCAGACGCAAATTTTGCCTGCTTTCTATGTAAAATAAGCCCTTCAGCCCCTCTTTTTGTGTAGTCCTTTAACATCTCACTTAAAGCATCATTATCTTTTATAGTGATTTGCTCAATAGGCTTGATAAAATCAGTATTTAACTCATTGAGTAAAGCCGTATAAGCTTTGGCCCTTACTTCAAAGGGCGATTGGTAATCAGGCATATCAAACACTTTATAGGTGATCTTTTTCCATGCTTCTTGATTTACCTTCTTACTTAATACGGTAGAAGCAACAAATTCAAAATCTTGTCGCTTAGACCATAGCTCACCATCTAACCAAACATCAGGCAAGGCCTCTATAAACCAAGTTGGTGCATGAATTGGATTACCATTTTTCGTGACTAATTTACCCTCTCTCCAGATTGCCCTCACACCATCAAATTTTTCACTAACAAGATAATCTTCAAGATGAATATTTGATTGATACACACTCACTAATTGCACTGGCAATTCAGCTTTTAGAAGCGGGGAAAATAAAGCTAAGCAGGTTAAAGCACACAAGATTTGTGCTCTTGAGATGAGGTTAAATATAAGAGAGGTTAAATCTGTTAAATACCTAAGCAACATAAAGACTCCTTGTCATTTGCTTAAAAAATTAGCTAAAGTATGTCTGCCTTCCTAGCGGACAAAGAAAGTGTACACGAGTCTTCATCATTAGATGAATGCCAGAGTCAAATTAATAGCTTGGTATCAATAGAAGCACTGTTTTAGATACAAATGATAGGGATATCCAGTGACTAACCGACAGAGTCTTAACTATTTTATTCGCTTAATAGGATTCATTCCCTTATTTCCTCTCATTATCTTTCAAGCAAAAAAGGTAAAAGCGAATACTCTGCGCTTACCCATTGCAGATGGAAAGCAAGTCTCTCACTCCCCAAATGCCTGTTTAAATATATTGCATATAGGGGAAAGTACTGTAGCAGGTGTTGGTGTTAATAAACTCGAACAAGGATTAACCAAGGGCATTATCGATAGACTCAACCAAGTTCATTCAGGCTCTATTAATTGGCATATTCTAGCTGAAAATGGTGCAACCCTATCTCAATTGAATCAACTTAGCTCTGACTTAATTAATCCTGATATTTTATTAATTACTGTCGGTGTGAATGATACAACCAAGTTTACTTCGACAAAAAACTGGCTGATACAGTTAAAGCAATGCGTCGATAAGTTTTCTGGTCCAAATAGTCAGGTATTTTTTACTCAAGTACCAGACATGGCACTGTTTCCAGCACTTCCCTTCCCTTTAAACCGCTTTATTGGTTTAAGGTCTCAATTACTCGACCTGTGTTTAAAGAAACTATGCCTTAGCTCAAACTGGACTTTTATTGAGGCAAGCCTACCTATTCAACCCAAGTGGATGGCAATTGATGGCTACCATCCAAACCAGGCGGGTTATCAAGTTTGGGCAGAACAAATTAGTCACAGTATTTTAGAAACACTCAAAATAAAGCCAAAACTCTAAATTAATTTGGTTACTAAGATAGCCAAGTTTCTAGAAGGTCCGCTTCTTTATTACGTCGACTAGGATATTTATCACCAAAGTTACGCAAGTTTTTGCATGCTGCTTGCCAATCCCCTGACGTTACTTGACGCCAAAAATTAGGGGTTTTTAATCTAAGACTGCCATATTGAAACGACACAGAAGCAATAACCGTTTGGCACTGAGAAGATAGCGCATCGAAGTCAGCATAAGTATCAGCAGCTCGCCATTCTCTAATTAAATTAAACTGTGCATTTTTATGGCTGAATTCATTAATGCAGTCCACCTCTTCAGTCGTAACCGTAAGCGGATATTCTGCCAGTACATCACAGGCATTTTGTTTAATCTTATCAGCATAAGGCAGTAGTTTTTTGCATAGGTCACCAGTGAAAGCCTGCTTTAGTTCTGATTGAGTACGCTGGCCAATATCAAAGCCAGACCCTATAGTGACGCCTGATTTACTTGTTTTTGGATCAGGTACATAGCCCTTATTACTTGAACCTTCAAGCTTCGAAATAAAGGTAAAATCAATTTTTGATTGTGAGAAGTCGGAGTCTGACATGATAGTTTCCTTGGCATTAGATGGAAACTAACGTTAACTTGGTAAGAGTGTTTGAAAATATGAAAAATCGATTAAAAATTACGTTAAAAAACCGACTGAGTTAGAAGCTGTTAAAGGGTATAAACTCATTATACCCTTCATCTTGATACCTTTATTTTTTAGTTTGATTAGCTTCCACCAGCCCTTCCAGCTTTTCAATAATGTACTTACCTATCGGAAATGCAGAAGTAGCTGCCGGAGAAGGCGCATTGCAGACATGTAGGGAGCGTTTAGATTGGGCAAATAAAAAGTCATGTACCAAGCTACCATCTTGCATAACGGCTTGCGCTCTTATCCCCGCTGGATAGCTTTCTAAGTCATCTAGATTGATTTGGTCACAGTACTTTTGAACTTCCTTTAAATAGCCTTGCTTAAACCAAGAGTTGCGAGTTTCTTTTAAACCCGTTTTCCAATGTTGAGCTAACAAACGCCAAAAGCCTTTGAATAACACCATTTGCCAAACATCTTTCAAACTAAAGTTAAGCTTGCCATAACCTTCTCGTTTCCACCCTTGTACTGCATTTGGCCCCACTGTCACTGAGCCATCTATCATACGAGTAAGATGCACACCTAAAAAGGGAAGCTCTGGGTCTGGCACAGGATAAATGAGATGCTTCACAATTTGATCATGCTTGGCATTCAGGCGGTAATACTCCCCCCTAAAAGGTATGATTTGAAAATCGGTTTTTATACCCAACATTTTTGTGGTTCTATCAGCCATCAAGCCGGTACAAGCCACTACAAACTGGCTAGTAATCCAGCTTTTTGTGGGAGCCTGTTTAGCACCAGATTGATCTATTTCAATATGCACAGCGTCATTTGTTTCTTTCAACCCTATAACTTCACTTGAAGTCATTAGAATGCCACCTAATTCGGTAAAGAGTTGAGCGAGTTTTTCACATATTTTTTGATAATTTACGATACCTGTATCTTTAACTAAAATCGCCGCAAGCCCTTTAATATTAGGCTCTTCAGCTCTTAAAGCAGGCTGGTCTAACCATTGAATAGGAATTTCATTTTCATCACATCGCAGTTTTAATGCTTCTAGTCGTGAGAGCTCTAAGGCATTCGTGGCAACCAAAAGTTTGCCGCACACATCAAAGTCAATCTTGTGTTCTGCACAAAAAGTTTTAGTGGCAGCTGCCCCTTGCTTACAGAACTGCGCTTTTAAGCTACCCGGCTGATAATACACGCCTGCATGAATCACCCCACTATTGTGCCCTGTTTGGTGCAAACCAAATTCAGCTTCTTTTTCAATCAGGACTATTTTTTTATCTGGATAAGCTTGTTGCAATTGCCAAGCCGTTGATAGCCCCACAATGCCGCCACCAAAAATAGAAATGTCATAGATTGGGGTTTCAATTTGGCTCATATTTTATGCTCTATAGTTAAACTTTAGTCTTAAGCTTGCTTTGAAAATCAAGTTGGTTTAAACACGCTCTTTTATGTAATCTAAAAACGCCCTGACTTTTGGCGTAATACCTTTGCGACTTGGAACCAATGAATGTAATGCAACCTGAGGCCTATGCCAATTAGGTAAAACGCGAACGAGTTTGCCATCTTCCACATAGGTTTCCGCCATATAGTCTGGTAATTGTCCGACTCCAAATCCATCTATCAGAACCTGTCTTATTACACTAAAATCATCCGATTCAAAACTCGGTTTAAATTTAAATTCGAATTCTTGATTTTGATTTTCAAAAAGCCACAAGGGAGGGTTATTCAGACTATTCATATGCAGCAATTGAAAGTCATGTAAATTTGCAATGTGAGGTTCTGGCTTGCCGGCTAAATATTCAGGGGCAGCATAATAATTTAGATGGCGGCAACACAGAGAACTGGCCACCAAATTTGAATCGGCTAACTCTCCGACGCGAATGAGAATATCAAAGTTTTCATCTATTGCGTCAACACGACGATTAATCAGGCGAAAATCTACACTCACTTCAGGATAGGCTTTCATAAAGCCTGTCATTAAAGGCGCTATCAAGTTCTGCCCAACTGCCACAGAAGCACTCACTCTTAATGTGCCTCTTGGTGTTTGTGTCAATGTTTCAAGAGAGTATTGGGCAGATTCCAACTCTTCTTTAATTCTCAAGCAATGCTGGTAATAGATTTGGCCAACTTCAGTCAAGGTATGTTTACGCGTGGTTCTTTGCAAAAGCGTCACCCCCAGACTCTCTTCTAACCGCGTTACCGTGCGACTTATGTTGGATTTAGGCTTATTAAGCGACTCGCCAGCTGCAGTAAAACCACCTTTAGCGACCACTTCAGCAAAAACTAACATATCATTAATATTCATAGACTCACCACTATCAAACCCACCTTATCAACCTGCTGCTATAAGCCCAAGAATAGAGTGTAATACCTTGTTAATAATAACAAATTAAACTTTTTCTGTATTCGCTTGACCTTAAAATTTGACGAAACCTGCTAAGCTAAAAAGTAAGTTATACCCTGTAACCTTTACTGAGGCCGCTTATGTTATTTAACCAGTTCAGTATTGCCTTGTTGTTAATCCTCTTAACTCCTCCTCTAGTGGCAGCCCCCATCACTCTTTATAGTGAAGAATTTCCCCCTTTTAACTACACAGATAAAGGGAAATTTATTGGCGCTTCAACCGAAGTAGTAGAAGCCATCATGCAAATCACTGAACAGGAGTATGAAATTAAAAGCTTTCCTTGGGCCCGCTCTATGCATATCAGCCAAAGCAAGAAAAACGCATTTATTTTTTCTATTAGTCGTCGTAAAAGTAGAGAAGAATTATTTAAATGGGTCGGTGTTTTAGTTCCTGCTAATCAATCCGTATTTGCCCTTAAAAGCCGAACAGATATTAAAATAAATACGCTTGAAGACATGAAGCCCTTCACAATAGGAACCACTTATAAAGATGCTAGGGAAACATTCCTATTAACCAAGGGACTTGATTTTGTGAACCTAAAGCGACTCAGTGGCGAAAACACTTACCAGCAACACTATAAACAGTTAAAGCAAGGCCGAATAGATCTTTGGCCTATGCCAAATGCCGTTATGAATCACGTCGTTACCTCATATGGTGATAAGCCTAACAACTGGATTCAAAACGTCTTTAAGTTAGATGAGATTTCTCAAGAAGGATATTACTTAGCAGCAAGCCTAACAACATCTGATGCTTTAATTAGAAAGCTTAGGCAGGCTCTAATTGATTTCAAACAATCAGAGGCCTACTCAAAAATCATTGTGAAATGGGGGTTATAAAAGCATTTTAGAAGCCTGGGTTATCCACTAAAAAGTCGAGTTCCTCTTGGCTAGATTCACGACCTAAAATTTCGTTTCTATGGGGATAACGACCAAAGAGGTTAATAATGTCCAGATGCTTTTGTTCATATTCTTTCATATTTTCATTATTAGATAATTGAAAGTAAGTTGACGCCTCTTCATGAACTAAAGCTGATTCACTATGCATAAAGGGCATCATCATAAAATTAAATTCTTCAGGTTTGTACTCTTTATAGTCCCCACGCCTGATTGCCTCTTGTGCTAAAACTAAGGCTAAGCTGTCAAAAGCAAATGACTTAGGCGTTCCTCGAAACATATTTCGCGAGAATTGATCCAATACTATAATTTCTGCTAAAGCCGATTTTGGGGTATTTCGCCAATGGCTTAGCTCACCCACGCTTGCTTGGTGATGTAATACTGAAAAGCGCTCGCTAATGGCTTTATCTAAATCATCATCTTTGGCAAACCATTGTTTCGCCGACAATTCTTTGAACCAAAAATCCAATACTGACTGGTAACTCATGCCCTTGTCCTCTTATTTCTATATCGCACTTTTTTAATTAAAACCGCTCTAATTACGACAGATCCCCTAATACTATCTAACTAAAACAAGTTTGTACCAATTATTCTAAAAACCAAGATGTGAAATTTTAATTTCACATTTAGCGATAAAGATACTTATTATTCAGTTAATTTTCAGTTAGCATGCCCGAATTATTAACAGCGTCTCGTATCAGTAAGAGGATAAAGTCAAGCATGCGGTATTCAGTTTCGTACTTACATGGGCTTAGCCAAATTTTTTTACTGAGTAACCCTGTTATTGGTTTTGTAATAGTCATCACACTTGCCTTATTTTCACCCAGCTTATTAGTTGGCTGCCTTCTAGGGGCAACGACAGGTGTGGTCACGGCAAGTTTGATGAAATTAGATAAGCATAAAATTGATTTAGGCTTATTTGGTTATAACCCTGCTTTGCTTGGCATGATGATTCTAACATTCTATGAATTCAGCCTTACAACTTGTGCCATCATAATCCTTGCCAGTATTTTCAGCACGCTTATTACAGATAAAATAAGCACTCTTTTAGGGACGAAAATCCCTCCTTATACTAGCCCTTATATCCTTACTGCTTGGTTAGTCATACTACTAAGTTCCTACCTAAACCTTGCTCCAGTTAGCCTTATTATCGACACATCAGGTATGAGTATTGACTCATTCACGAGTATTAAAGGTTTAGGACAAGTTGTTTTTCTAGATAGCCTTATAGCCAGTATATTCTGCGTCATTGCTATCGCTATCCACTCCCATAAAATGGCCATGTGGACAATATTCGCATCAGCTTTAAGTGTCATTTTTGCATTAAGTCTGGGGTTATCTCAGGATGGTATTGAGCAAGGTATTTATAGTTACAACGCTGTATTAGTGTGCATAGCATTAGTCGAGAAATGTAAATCTAAGCTAATAATGATGACTCTTGGTACCTGCTTGAGTGTATTAATTACCCATGCCTTTAGCTTTGTAGACTTACCCGCTTTAACTGCACCATTTGTCCTTTCTGTATGGATTATTTATGGGTTAAAGATATTGTACCGACCTATTTTTCCTCAGCTCACTCTTTAAGCTTAAATCGCCGACTAAATAAGAATCTAGGGAAGTAAGGGTAAACCGAATTACTTCCCTAGAAAGCTAAAGCCTGCTTTAAACTTTTATGAAAAACTTAAAAATTAGCGCTAGATTGTACTGTTTGGCCAAGATTACCTGAGGTGATTTGATTGTTAGCACCACCTTGCCATTCAACACCTGCACTAGCATCCGTGTCTTCACGCTTCACACATTTCCAATCGATTTGAGTATTCGCAGGTACTGATACAATACCTTGCCAATTTGGGTAATTTGCTGGGTCTAACTTAACCCCTTGAGCTGACTGCCAATTACCCAAAGCATCAATGTTGCCCACCGCATAAACACTTTGACCCAAATAGGTTGTCGCATTATTACAGCTAAAGCTAACATAGGCTTGGCTGCCTTGGTTTGTATCAGCTTTGAAGTTAGTAATAAATTGACTATAACGTGATTGACCTGTGCCGCCGTTAGTCACATCGCCAATACGTAATACCGTCATGCCTTCGTAACTGGCATAACGAAAGGCATTTTCGATATTGTTCCAGCCTGTTTGGGTTGCAACACCACCTGCAAGTGCATTCTCTCCCTTAATCACAACGCCTTTATCGGCCGCACCTTCTGCCACCCAAAAGACTAAATCTTTAGCCAAACTATATTGTGGTGCAAAGTTTTGGTTATCCATTTCAAGAGCCGTGAAGTGTAATATCACAGACCTTGGGTTTGCTTTATAACTTTCAACTAAGGATAAGATGGTTTCATAACCATGGGCCGTATTACGGCTTGTTAAGTCGATATCAGAAGGAATCAAACCCGCTGCCATTTCTGCTGATCGACGAGTATTATCTGTAATCCCCATTTTCCAATGAATACCAGGGATTTTAAAACCTAACTCAACATTGTTAAGGGCGCCATCCAAGCTGGTAATAGCCATATCCATCATACGTTTGCCATGTGCCACCAAACTCTCGTGATACCAACGAATAAAGTCTTTACCATATTGAGTATTGAACTGATCCCCTTGATTGATAAAGAAATCTGCATTTGATGGTGGTGTCACTTGATTAATATTGGTCAAAGATAATGACCAAGCTTGGTTTATACCCGCCAAGTTTTGGTATTTCGTCATGCTCCAATTTTGAAAATCTGTTACAGCTCTAGCCCCATAAGCTTGGAAAGCCCCTCTTGTAGGGTAACCCGTTCCCGTATCATGACTATTATAAGAAGGGTATCTCAACTCACCTGCGGGCCCCATAGAGATATTAACTTCGTCTATCATGCTCGCTTTGCTGGCATATTGTGATTCAAACGCTTCTAAAAACTGCTGATATTGAGGTAATACAAGATCATCTGCCCAAAGCGAAACCGTTTCTTGGGAGTAGTTACCCTGCTCACTCAAATACTTAAGGTCATTTTGATTAACTGAACCATAGGCAGTCCAAATCCAATTCGGTAGTGGGATATTACAGTCATCCCCAACATTGCCACCGCATTGGTGCATGCTAATAATGGGTACCCAATGCAACGAGGCGTTTTCTAACTTTTCAACCACCTTGTCATAGTAGGTCCAATCAAAGTTTTGATCGCCAGCGGCTTCCACCTTACCCCACCAAACATCCACAGAAACAGCATCTATGCCCATATTTTTAGCGGTATAGAGCTGGTTTTGAAAGGTATTCCAAGCAGCCTCATTCGTAATTTCTAATGGAGCCATCACGTTCACTGTTTTGGCTTGATTTGCCTCTAACATCAGAGGATAAAAACAGGCACTAGTGAGCGTGGTTAATAGCGCAATTTGTTTCTTCATTTTCATTCCCTATAAAATTTTATTGTTATGGGCTCTGCTTGGCATACCGCCCTCTTAAGGTGCGAAACAGTATAGTTTTGACATTTTCCTTAGCTCAAGCCATAAGCGAACTCAATTTTCCCTTAATCCTTTATCACAAAAGCCAATTTTAAGAAGCAACACAGACAGTCACATATGATGAAAAAAATAACTTATAAGACATTGTTTTAATTTAATTTATTATGAGAATTCAAAAAAGCCAAATGACAAAAAACATCTTAAAATTATCTTAACAACAAAATTTAAAACATAAAAAAAGCCAGTATGAAGACACTTCATACTGGCTTTTACAATGAACCTAATTTCAATTAATTGAAATTACGCCTTTTTCGCTTGTCTTTTTTCTCTTAACAGGCGCTGACGCTCTTTATCATCCTGCTTTTCTTGGCGGTGTTTCATCACAGCATCGGAGACTTCTGCTCCTATATGTTCTTCGCCACGTTCTTTAGCTAACTGTACTTGACGTTCACGTTCGATAAAGCGCTGACGTTGTGCATCTGTGTACTTATCAAAACAATGGTGGCAGCTCACACCTTGTTGGAAACGCTCATCTTCTTGCTCTTCTTTGGTAATTGGCATACGGCAAGCGTGACACTGGTCATATTCACCTTTTTCAAGGTCGTGATTCACTGAGACTCGGTTATCAAAAACAAAGCAGTCACCTTCCCAAAGTGTCTCTTCTTTTGGCACTTCTTCTAAATACTTAAGAATACCGCCTTCTAAGTGGTAAACCTCTTCAAAACCTTGCTCTTTCATATAAGCTGTCGATTTTTCACAACGAATACCACCCGTACAGAACATAGCCACTTTCTTTTGTTTGCCTGGATCCATGTTTTCTTCAACATAAGCAGGAAACTCACGGAAAGTATCCGTTTTAGGGTTTACCGCATTTTTAAAGGTACCGATTTGTACTTCGTAGTCATTACGTGTATCAACCAAAACGACATCAGGATCAGAAATAAGAGCATTCCAATCTTTCGGTTTCACATAAGTGCCAACAACTTCTTTTGGATCTATGCCTTCTACGCCCATGGTAACGATTTCTTTTTTCAGTTTTACCTTAGTGCGGTAAAACGGCATCGCCTCATCATAAGATTCTTTCGAGACAATGCTTTCTAGACCAGGTTGTTGATCCAACCAAGCTAACATAGCATCAATACCAGCACGGCTTCCTGCCACAGTGCCATTAATACCCTCTTCAGCTAATAACAAGGTACCACGTACCTCATTGTCAGTAAGACAAGCTAATAAAGGCTCTCTTAACTCAACATAGTTTTTTAAGGTAACAAACTTGTATAAAGCACAGACAACAACCTGTTCTGTATTTGCTGTGGGGGTATTAGTACGGGTAGATTGAGACATGTATCACTCCAATGCGGTCTGGAACGTAAAACCAGAGCAGTTAAAATTAAGGCGCGCATTATAGTGATATTCGTCAAAGAATTCGAGTTTTTAAACAAAATATCTAAAAACCCGATTCTTCTTTTTGAAGTGTACTTTCTTTATGTATTTTACTGACTGATATTAGAGACGAGTTTCACAACACTTAGCATCAGCCGCTAAATGAGGCACAAAATTACAAGGCCCATGACGAGAGTCTAGCTGCTCTTTCAAGATGCCCTGCCAAGCCAGATCACATGCTCCTGTTGATCCCGGCATAGCCACCACTAAAGTATTATTAGCAAGTCCAGCTAACGCGCGAGACTGTACAGTAGAAGTACCAATATCAGCATAAGATAAGTATCTAAATAACTCACCAAAACCATCAATGGTTTTATCAAGTAAAGGCGTAATCGCCTCAGGGGTTGAGTCACGACTGGTAAAACCTGTACCACCTGTTATCAGAACCACATTGACCTCAGCAGCACTGATCCACGCAGATAAATAGGCACGAATTTCATAAATATCATCCTTACAGATGATTTTATCTTCATAATGATGACCAGCGCTCTGAAGCGCCTCAACAAGATGTTTCCCCGATGTATCTGTCTGCCTTGTGCGGGTATCCGATACGGTTAAAACAGCAATACGTAGAGGAACAAACTCTTTACTTACATGGTTTCCCATGGTGTCTCCAAAGCCTTCTGTCAGGCAATTAATTATCCAATAGAATTGATAGAGCGCGCCTATCTGTAAGACACTATTAGTAGTGATGTTAAACAGCCAATAATAGTGTCCTTGAGATAGGCAGGTTTATCTAAAAAGGTTAGTGACTTATCCCTTGAACCCCAGCCATATCAGGTAATTTATGAGCAATCCCTTTATGACAATCGATACAGGTTTTCTCACCACTGGCAAGTGCACCAGAATGCTGAAAAGCCGCTCGTTTGCTTTGTCGAGTAAAGTCCATTGAGTCAAACTCATGACAATTACGACACTCTAATGAATTGTTTGCTTTTAACCTTGCCCACTCATGCTCAGCTAATTCTCGTCTTTTATTTTCAAATTTCTCACGTGTATTAATCGTGCCAAAAATTTTACCCCAGACCTCTTTTGAAGCTTGCATTTTACGGGCTATTTTGTCACTCCAAGCATGAGGAACATGGCAATCAGAACAAATCGCCCTCACGCCAGAGCGGTTGCTATAGTGAATCGTACTCTGAAGCTCCATATAGACGTTGTCTTCCATCTCATGACAACTAATACAGAAAGCTTCGGTATTAGTTAATTCCATAGCCGTGTTAAATCCGCCCCAAAAAATCACCCCAGACACAAAGCCTGTGATCACCAAAAATCCAAGAGAAAGATGCACCGCTGGACGAGATAGTATCTGCCAGCCAAACTTAATTAATGCCAAAATATTTTTCATACTCGACCTACTTATTTAGCTGCTGGTTTCATCAAGTCATTTACATCAACAAACACATTGTCTATCAAAGGCTTTGACTCTGTTTGAGTCACATGACATTGAGTACAGAAATAACGTCTTGGTGACATGCCTGCTTGGTACTCATCTTCACGATTGAGGTAATGGCTAACACCTACAGGTGTCGCCTGAACATCACTGGCTTTATCTCTAGCATGGCATTCCATACACTGATTCACATTTTTATCAATTTGATATTTGCTAATAATGTGAGGCACGGTTGGTGGTTGTTGCGGGTAATCACGCATACGTTTCAAGTCTTTATTTTCTACCTTAGCAATTGCCGGCGGCGTAACCTCCTCGGTTAATAAGATATTGTCACGCATAGTGGCTACTTGGACGTCTTGTGCTTGTACATTGGATACAAACAGACTTAAGCCAAGCAATCCTAAACCAAAGCAACCTGTTAGCCATTTTTGGGTGAAAATTTTAAACATCATCATTCTCCTTCACTTAGGCTTTAACAATTTTGACAGCACATTTTTTAAAGTCTGTTTGCTTAGAAATTGGATCTGTGGCATCCAAACACACCTTATTAATAAGCTGAGTCGCATCAAAGAAAGGCACAAAAACTAAGCCCACGGGTGGTTTGTTACGGCCACGGGTTTCAACTCGCGTTTTAATCTCACCACGACGGGAGATCACACGTACCTCATCACCCCGGCGTAAGCCCCGTTGCTTAGCATCTTTAGGATGCATATAACAAAGCGCATCAGGGAAAGACTTATAAAGCTCAGGCACCCTTTGAGTCATAGAGCCTGTGTGCCAGTGCTCTAGCACACGTCCAGTGCTTAACCACATATCAAACTCAGCATCTGGACTTTCTGCTGGTGGTTCATATGGCAAAGCAAAGATGACAGCTCGGTTATCCGGTTTGCCGTAAAACTGATAACCAGTCCCCGCTTTTACATAAGGGTCTGAGCCTTCTTTAAAACGCCATTGGGTTTCCTTACCATTCACCACTGGCCAGCGTAAACCTCGCTCTTTGTGGTACCTGTCATAATCAGCAAGGTCATGTCCATGTCCCCGTCCAAAGGCGGCATATTCTTCGAACAAGCCTTTTTGCAAGTAGAAGCCAAAGTCATTTGACTCTTGGTTCTCATAGTCTTGGCTAATGTGTGACAGAGGAAATTTATCCACTTGGCCATTTTTAAAGAGCACATCAAACAGGGTTTTACCTTTATAAGCAGGGTTCTTAGCCAAGACTTCGGCTGGCCACACTTCTTCCGTGGTAAAGCGTTTAGAAAACTCCACCAGCTGCCATAGGTCAGATCGCGCTTCACCTGGTGCGTTAACCAACTGATACCAAGCTTGAGTTCGACGTTCAGCGTTACCATAAACGCCTTCTTTCTCTACCCACATGGCAGTTGGCAAAATCAAGTCGGAGGCTTCAGCAGTAACCGTTGGATAAGGATCAGAACAGACGATAAAGTTATCTGGATTGCGATAGCCAGGTAACATTTCTTCGTTAATGTTAGGACCTGCCTGCATGTTGTTATTTACCTGCAACCAGTAAACATTAATCTTGCCGTCCTTAAGGTCTCGGCTTTGTTTAACCGCATGCGCGCCAGGTTTAGGGTTAAGTATCCCTTTAGGTAGTTTCCATACCTTTTCTGAATAAGTCCTATGCTCTGGGTTAGCAACCACCATGTCAGCAGGCAAACGGTGAGAGAAAGTCCCGACTTCACGGGCAGTACCGCATGCAGAAGGCTGGCCTGTTAATGAGAAGGGACCATTACCTGGCTCTGATATTTTGCCTGTTAACAGGTGAATGTTATAAAGCAGGTTATTTGTCCATACTCCACGGGTATGCTGATTGGCCCCCATAGTCCACAAAGACATCACCTTGGTACTTGGGTCGGCGTAAAGCTTGGCAATTTTTTCGATATTGGCCGCTGGCACCCCAGACATTTTTTCGGCATATTCAAAGGTATAAGGTTTCACAAACTCAGCAAAGGCGGCAAAATCGATGGCTTTAGATGCCCCTGCTTTGTTCGCATTTTTAGCCTTTTTCTCTAGTTCATGAGTCGGTCTTAAACCATAACCAATATCGGTTACCCCTTCTCTGAAGTTCACGTGTTTTTCAATAAATGACTGGTTTACATTGCCGCTCTCAATAATGTAATTCGCAATCGCATTGAGCAAAACTAAATCAGTTTGCGGTGTAAAAATCGCCGGAATATCCGCTAAATCAAATGACCTGTGTTTATAGGTAGATAACACAGCCACTTTTACATGAGGATGACTCAAACGACGGTCAGCAATACGCGTCCATAAAATAGGATGCATCTCTGCCATATTAGAACCCCAAAGCACAAAAGCATCTGAGTTCTCAAAGTCGTCATAACACCCCATAGGCTCATCGATACCAAAGGTACGCATGAAACCACCCACAGCTGATGCCATGCAGTGCCTAGCATTTGGATCAATATTGTTAGACAGAAACCCCGCCTTCATCAGTTTTACTGCTGCATAACCTTCATGAACCGTCCATTGACCAGAACCAAACATACCTATGCCAGTTGGCCCTTTTGCCTTTAACGTGGCTTTCCATTTATCAGCCATGATGTCGAAAGCTTCATCCCAAGACACGGGTGTGAACTCACCTTCTTTATGATAAACGCCATCTCTTTTGCGCAATAAAGGTTGAGTTAGTCTATCTTTGCCATACAAAATTTTAGATAAAAAGTACCCCTTAACACACGAAAGCCCTTTATTTACCTCGGCTTTCACATCCCCATGAGTGGCAACAACCTTGCCATTTTTAGTTGCAACGCTAATACCACAGCCAGTACCACAAAAACGACACGGTGCTTTTGACCAGGTTAGTTCATTCGCAGCACTTGAGGTAATCAGGTTACTCGCACTTGTTGGCAAGCTAATTCCAGCGACAGAAGCCGCAACAGTTGCAGCTTGGGCTTTAATGACATCTCGGCGGGTTAATTTCATTCGGTTTCTCCAGCTCTTACAGGCTTGTGACACACAAACTTTGTTTTCTTGTAACTTTCTATGTTTTCTATCGTCTTACTTTGAGTGAGTTAGAATCAGCTTTAACTGCTAATGGCTGACACCTCTTTTTCACAAAATTGAATGGCGTCTTTAGCCTTTATTAGCTGGCTCGCCTCTTCCTCTTGCACATGATCACCTAACTCACTATTTGGCATGATTTGGTGATAAACCATGGAGACATCTATCACGCCATCTAGCTGATTAATTTGTTCAATACGATCTAAAATAATGCCTTGGTGCGGGGCTTCTGTGACTAGCACAAACTTGCCGTTACCGTCCTTGCCATGAAGCTCAACATGCTCAACAGCACTTAATCCTTGCTCAACGGATTGCTGTTTTTCTGGACGACAATAAAGAATAAAACTACTAATGTGACTATCATTGCTGTTCATCATGAGTGTCCTAACGTATTGGGTGATGCCAGTGCTGACATCATGAAAGAATTAGAGGGGCAGATAGAGAGACAGGCTCCACAACCAGTACAATCATCTAACGCTATTTCCGGGACAGGAATGGAAGACAACCATCTCATCGAAATAGATTCGCTTTCACATACCTCCTGACAACTTTGACAAGCAACTTTGTGTTTACTTAAGCAGGTATCGTCGATTTTCAAATCAAAATAGAAAGGAGCTAAACCGGTTTTTTTTACAATAGCCGGCGAGCTTTTACTGAGATTTCCATCAAGCAAACCTTGCTTAAACTGACCTTCGCAAGTCTTCACACAGGCCTCACAAAAGCTACACTCACCTTGGCTAAAATCTAATTCTGGATAACCGGCATCCCCTACTTTGATAATGTTTTCTTCACAAGTATCAATGCATAGGTGGCAGCGGCTACATTGATCGAGAAAGTCACTGTCAGCTAAAGACCAAGGAGGTCTTAAAGGTAAATAGCTGTGCTCACTAGTGTGCTCGGCAACCGCAAAAGGTTTTAAAAAAAGCGCTCGTCTGGAGTGGTTAATTTGCATAACTTACCCTTAACTACCTGGTGGACCATTAAGAATCTGCAAAAACCAAACAACAAAACCATAAGCGGCGATGCCACCTATTGTCAGTAATGGAATTAGAATAAATGTAAGGAACAGAGAGGTGTTTAACTCTGCCATTTTAGTGCGCGGGGTTGGGGTATTTTGCTTGTTAGCCATTAGCACCCTCCTATAGTGGTATATCGCTATAGGAGAAAGCTACGCCTTTAGATTTGGTATATCTATGTAAATGAGAGCAGGGTCTGACCTACATCAGAGGTAAGCATTTTTTATCCCTAATTAGGCTCTAAGTCCCATAATCATGATGTAAATCAGAGCATTTTATTCAATATTGACAAAAGTGAGCTTAAGTTGGATTTAAGCTATACCTTTAACTTTATATCAGTACTAACGTGTAGGATCTATGGTACCAGATACTGAATTATTAATACGAAACCAGCCTGCAATACTGTGTCTTTGGCGATTTGCGGCTATGACTTGGTGAGGAAAATCTTCACTTAAAAATACCGCTAATCGGCCTTTTTTTGGTAAATAACGACCAACTTCTTTTTCATGGTCATGTTCATCAAATAATACAAACTCACCCGCATCTTCAGCTTGCCAGTTATCGTTGAGATAAAGCACGGTAGAGAGCACTCGATTGCTTTTGCCTTTAAACGCGTCAAGATGCTTTTCATAATAACCGCCCGCTTGGTAGCGGGCATAATGAGATTCATAGTCAAACAAACCCAGCATGAATTGGCGGTTTAAAATCTGCTTAAGCAGATCCATAGCTTGAATGAAGTCACGGCCCGCAGAATGAGAGTCTTCTAACCAACAGATATAATCACGTCTTGAATCTTGCTCTTGTATATAATCTTGTTTGCGCCCAACACCTGCAAGCTTCATTTGGCTGACATCAAGGGATTCGGCTTCGTTTTGTAATCTGCTTACCAAGCTATCATCAAGCAAGTTATCCTGAATGCTATACCCTTGTAAGCGAATATCTTCAATCAATTGGGTCAAAGCTTCGGCTTGTAAAAAGCCCGTGATATCTGCATCAAATTGCATAAATATTCCAAAAATACATTAGGTTAGAATCCAGTGAAGGCGCATAATACGCGAAACTATCTTACTTGTAGAGGCACAAACCTTGATTTCAATCTGGGCCATGACCAAGTAATGAGACTAAATAACGAAGAATTTATCCAAGTTTAAGATCACAGCAATGTCAGACTCTATAAAACCCTATACATTGAGGGACTACCAACAGGATGCAGTCAATGCAACCTTATCCCACTTTCGGCAAACCCAAGACCCAGCGGTTATCGTCTTACCAACAGGTGCAGGTAAAAGCTTAGTTATCGCCGAACTTGCCAATATTGCCCGAGGTCGAGTACTTTGCCTTACCCATGTGAAAGAGTTAGTTGAGCAAAACCATGCAAAATTTTGTCTAACAGGACGTTCTGCTGGGATATACTCAGCTGGATTAAAACAAAAGTCTTTGGATCATCAAGTCACGTTTGCCAGTGTACAGTCTGTCTTACCTAATCTGTCAGATTTTAAAGACCCTATTAGCTTATTGGTCATTGACGAGTGTCATAGGGTTGCCATGGATGAAGACAGCCAGTATCAAAAAATATTGGCTCATTTAAGCCAAGTTAACCCAGATATTAAAACTTTAGGCCTAACAGCAACCCCCTTTCGACTTGGCTTTGGTTGGATTTATCAAAACCACTACCATGGCTTTAATCGCAGCCAAAAAGAGACTGTCTTTAAGAAGTGTATTTACGAACTGCCACTACGTTATATGATCAAACATGGCTTCCTCACACCGCCAACAGTCCATGACGCCACTATCGCTAACTACGATTTTAGTGCGCTTGAAACCAATGCTTTTGGCAATGCAAGTGAAAAGGATTTAAACCATTTAATTGGTCAATACCCAAGAGTGACTCAAGCCATTTTGGAACAAGTAATTGAGTTAGCAAAAAAGCGTACTGGTGTAATGATCTTTGCCGCCACCGTAAAACATGCAAATGAGATAATGGGTTATCTGTCAGCTGAATCTGCCGCGTTAATTACAGGCGCCACCAGTCATGGTGACAGAGATCAAATCATCCAAGATTTTAAACAAAAGCGTTATCGTTTTCTGGTTAATGTATCCGTATTAACCACAGGCTTTGATGCGCCCCATGTGGACATGATAGCAGTATTAAGACCAACGCAATCCATTAGTCTTTATCAGCAAATTGTTGGCCGTGGCCTACGTTTAGATGAAGGTAAAGAAAGCTGCTTAATTCTGGATTATGCGGGTAACGGCTATGATCTATTTGCCCCAGAAGTTGGCGAGAAAAAGCCAAATAAAGATAGCGAAGCTGTGATGGTAGAATGCCCTCAATGTGGTTTTCAAAATACGTTTTGGGGTAAAACAGACGAGGAAGGTCAACTTATTGAGCATTATGGCCGTCGTTGCCATGGTATCGCTGAAACCCCAGACGGTGAAGAAGCTTGCGACTACCGCTTTAAATTTAAAAGCTGCCCTCATTGCGATGGTGAAAATGACATTGCCGCTAGAGTGTGCCAAACCTGCCACAAGGATATTATTGACCCCGATGAGTTACTTAAAAAAGCATTGAATCTAAAAGATGCGAAAGTTATTCGCTGCGCAGGTATTAAAGTTGAATTAAATGAAAAAGAAAATACCGTATTTGTGCGCTACTTTGATGAAGATGGGAATGAGCTTTCTGAGAACTTTAAACTCAATAATCTAGCGAGAAGAAAAGCCTTTCAACAAGATTTTGTTAAACGTATCGCCTCTGGCATCACCCAAGTCACCATAAGCCAAGCAAAGGAAATTACGCCCTTTTTACCCTATTTACCTCACCCTGATTTTGTTATTGCGCGTAAATCACAACATTATTGGAAAGTGACCCAAAGGCTATTTGATTATCAAGGCGCTTACCGCAAAGCTAACCAGCTATCTCATAATGAAAGAGCTTAACGATAGCACCACTCTCTCGCTTACTAGCGATTTAACTTAACCTTTAAAGCGTTCTTCGGCCGTTTGATACATATGTTCGAATGGCCTGTTAAGTTGCAATAAACGGGTTAGCCAGGCATTTTTTGTGTCTGCTTGGCTTGCCAGCATATCCAATAAAACCTGCTGAAAATTTGCCACCATGTTCTCGGCAAAAATGCGCGATGAAGTTTCGTCTACTCCAACGGCATCAAATCGTTGCATCACACCTTGCGTCAGTACCTGTAATTGAGTCTGAAAAAAACCTTTTTGTAATAAGCTTTGCCCCAGCACGAGTAAGGTAAACTCACGATACTCAAGATAGAAATCAAATAGGTTCTGCGAATAATGGTATAAAAAATCACAAGGATGAGGTTTTGGTGTGGCGCTTAACTCATTGGCAGATTGATGTAACGAGGCATCCATCTCATCAAAGAAAATTTCTTTAATTAAGGTCATTTTATCAGGAAAGTGAGCAAAGAAGGTTCCCACAGCAACTTCTGCCTGCGCACTGATTGCTCGAGTATTTGTTGCTTCTATTCCTTGTTTTAAAAAGGATGCCTTCGCGACTTGCTTAAGCTTTGATCGGGTATTCGCTTTTTGCTGTTGGCGAGAATTGGGCATTTTTGTCTTCGCTGACATGACACAACCTAAGAGATAAAATAATGCCCGCTATTTTAAAGGATTTGATGATAAAAGCTATATATCACGTTTCATTCTTCTAAAAGGCAATATCGTTAATTTCAACGATTTTAGGACGATTATCTGTGTATATCATGCCATAACCTTCTCTGATAAATTCAGCAATTTGCTCTTGTCGGCGTTCAATATGTTGCGAAATAATAGAAACCGCTTTTTCGGCATTTCTTTCTAACAAGGCATCAATGTAATCCAAATGATCTGTGTGATTATCCGTTGGACGATTGGCAATATTAACCCAGCGGATAAAGTAGATACGCTGATTAATCTGGCGCAAGGTCGAAAGCAATTCGTGATTACCTGATAAAGCAACCATACTTTCATGAATCTGTTGATCCATAGCGATGAGCTTCTCTTTGCTTACATCATTTGAAATATTAGAGTATTCAAGGGCTATTTTTTTCACGGCTAATAGCTCGTCATCCGTAGCTCGCTTCACTGATAAATATGCGGCTTGCTCTTCAATAATTTTTCTAAACTCAAAGAGGTTAAACACTTCTTTTTCATTTAGCATGTGGCAAAAGAAACCTTTGTTTCTTTCCCACCTTAGTAGTTTTTCTGACACCAACTTTTGCATAGCTTCACGTAAAGGTGTTCGGCTCACTCCTAGCTGCTTAGCCAATTGCACTTCATTAATACGTTCTCCTGGCTTAAAATCATAAGAGATCGCCATATTACGAATCACATTGTAAACATCTGATTTTGAAGTCAATTGACTAGCTTCCATTTTATTCTCATTCAATTCTTAGGGGTAAAGCACTGGCTATTAAGCTGCATTATGACACCTATATTTTTAAACATACAGAAGATACTAACCCCATCTCTATTAGATAAGTTTAGCTAACTCTTCACTGCGTTTTTTTGTCGCTTGGACGACATCATTCATTAAGTTATCAAGCCTACTATCCTTTATTAGAACCTTCAAACCTGCTTCTGTTGTTCCTTTAGGGCTGGTGACATCTTTACGTAACTGAGCAGGCTCTTTATCTTGAGATTCTAACAAATGAGCTGCGCCTAATACCGTGCTGATAGCAAGCTCTTTCGCTAACTCTGCAGGTAATTCGGTATTTTCAGCTGCTTTCACAAAGCTTTCAACAAATTGAAATAAATACGCAGGGCCACTCCCACTTACACCAGTCACATCATCGATGAGCGCTTCGCTTTCTACCCAAGAGAAGAAACCTAAGGGCGAGAACAAAGACTGACAAAAAGCTTTGCTTGATGCATCCATAACAGAGCTTGTATAACCTACAGAGACACCTTTTTGGATAAGACAAGGGGTGTTAGGCATTATACGAATAACATTCGCTAATCTAGGTAACAGTTTATGTAATGCATCACAAGTGATACCTGCTGCAACTGAAATCAATTGTGTTTTACCATCAATCCAAGCATCGTAGCTAGAAAGTGTTGCCGCTATCTGTTGGGGTTTAAGGGCAACCATGACATAGTCAAGAGTAAGCGCTGGTAATTCATCAGAAGCAGTAAATAAATTTACCTCATGATTTTTTTGCATTTCTTCAAGCAAAGGCGCATTAAAATCCACAATATAAATTTGTTTACCTTCAACCCCACTTTTAATCCAACCTTTAACAATCGCAGTTCCCATTTTACCGCATCCAATGACTAAGATTCTCACATCATCTTGTGCTTTATTTTGATTATCTTGCATGTCCACTCCAAAGAATTAAAAAGCGAAGCGGCCTCTCGGCCACTCCGAAAGGGTGCAAATTACATATCTTTATACTGTGCAAATGATTTCTTGTTTTGCTCATTTACATAATCGGAAGAAATAATAGGCGCGTATTTCACAACATCATTTTCACCTAACCCCATGTCCTTTGGATCGATAACCGTATCGGGAGTTGGATCAAAGAAAATGGCAATAGAATGACGCTCATTCCCTGATTTATTGATAACTCTATGAAGGTTGGAGCTGAACCTGTCATTAGACCAACGGTGTAAAAGGTCACCCACATTACACACAAGAGTCCCTGGAATAGGTACAGCAGTAACCCATTCATTGTCTTTATTTAAAACTTCTAAGCCGCCATTCATATCCTGTAATAAAAGCGTTAATACGCCATAGTCTGTATGTGGCGCAGAACCATATCTTTCTTCTTTTTCATCTTGTGCTGTCGACACTGGATAATAAACAAGCTGCCCTCTTGCCATAGGTGTTTGATAACGCTTTAAGAAAAAATCATCTTCTAGACCTAATGCCAGACTGATAGCTGACAAGATTTTATGACCGACATTACAAGCATGATCATAATATGGCAGTAAGGTTTGCTTTAATTCAGGAGACTCTTTATCTGGCCAAATATTATCTGCAATAAGGGGTAACTCTTTACGCTTTTTATTCAGTGCTTCTGTCCAGCTTTCAGGCCCCCAGAAAAAGATCTCTTTTAGATCATGGGTTTTAGCACCTTTAAGTGTCGCCATACCCGGCCCTAACCAACCACGTTGACTGGTATTGACAGGCGCTTCGTTTTTAAGCTCAGCGGGTTTATCAAAAAAGTCACGCATTCCCTTTGAAGCAGTATCAATAACATCTTGCGGAATACCGTGATTAGAGACATAGAAAAAACCTTTTGTTGTCACCGCATCTAATATTTGCGCTGCAACTTTTTCAATGCCTTCACCTGATAAAAAGTCAGAAATATCAATCACGGGAATATCATTTTTCGAAATACTTTTAACCACACCATATTCAGTATTTTTAATGGTTTCTTCTTGGTTAATAACACTTTCTGACGCTTTATTTAAATCCACTTCATTCGTTTTCATGAATTGCTCCAATAATCTAATTCAATCAATTTATTATTTTTTATCTTGTCTTTTAGCTTTTTCAGGACGCAGACAGCTATCACAGCAAATTTAAGCTGAGTTCTTGATCAGCCAGCTGGCTGATCCATCTAGGCGTGAGTTCTTTTACTATTAAGGTTTGCTATCTAGGTTTAACTTCTTCTTAGTCATGAGTTTTGGTGCCAGAATCAGGCAGGATAAAATAGCAACTACACTGATCACTCGGACCGAAAGTTCGAGCGATGAGTTAAGCGCGAGATAAGCTCCAACAAAAGGTAGAATAATGCGTAGATAAAGATGCAAATGAGCACCAAGATATCCAGCTATGGCCCCAGCAACCATGGTAAGTCCCCCAATAATGGCGATTAGGTGACCAAGGATATTCTGCCACTCTCCTTCCATTCGCATTTCCGGTACAAACAAATAACTTAAGCCGACAAAATATCCTGCTATCGCCATTCGAGAAGCCTGCAAGCCTGTTTCTAATGGATTACATCTCGCAATTGAAGCCGCTGCATAAGACGCTATAGATACCGGTGGTGTCGCATCTGCCAAAATCGCAAAATAGAAGACAAACATGTGAGCCGCTAAAATAGGTACCCCAAAGTCATTAATCAACATAGGCGTACCGACTGCTGCGGTAATGACATAAGCTGCTGTCGTTGGTACTCCCATTCCCATAATCAGTACAACAAACATTAAGATAAATGCCGCCATCCAAAGGTTGCCACCAGAAACATCTGCAATAATGCCACCGATAGAAACAACAAGACCGGTTTTAGTCAGCACAGCAACTATAATGCCAGCGCCCGCACAGGCGATGGCGATCGGCGCTGTATTTGCACCTGCTTTATACAAGGTATTAAACAGCGCTTTTACTGAAAAACGAGTATTCTTTCTGAAAAAGGTAATGATCAAGGTTGATACAATTGAGTAAAGTGCAGCTGTATGAGGCGAATAATGCATCATGAGTAAAACAACTAGCACAACAATTGGTACTAAAAGGTGGATGTCTTTTAGAATATCTTTAAGTTTTGGTAAGTCTTCTGCACTCATGCCTTTTAAGTTGTTTTTCTTAGCCTCTAAATGCACTGAGATAAAAACCAAAGAGAAAAAACAAAAAGACCCCAAGACAGCAGCAACAATAATGTCTGAGTAAGGTGTATTCGTCATTTCTGACATAATAAAGGCACCAGCCCCCATTATTGGCGGCGCACTTTGTCCACCCACACTGGCCGCTGTTTCAATGCCAGAAGCGACCTGAGGGCGATACCCTATCCGCTTCATCATAGGGATAGTAAATGAACCCGTGGTAAATACATTAGATGAGGCCGAGCCACTCATAGTGCCAAAAAATGCTGAGGTAACCACTGATACTTTAGCAGGACCACCAGAATATCGGCCCGCTAATAACTCTCCACCATTAGTAAAGAGACGGCCCACGCCACTGCTTTCCATGAAGGCGCCAAAGGCAATAAAGATGGCAACCATGGTGGCTGCAATCCCTGTAATTGAGCCGAATATTCCTTGTCCAGTCGCTAGATATAAAGTCTCAATAATTTCACCATAACCTATCGGCCTATAGTGGAAGACGCCTGGCATGTAGTCGGTAACAAACAGGTAAAGAATACAAATTGTTACTAAACCTGCGAGCACAGGTGATACTGCACGCCTGATACCTTCTAGGATGACTAGCGTAGCAATGGTTCCCATCACCATTTCCATCGGTAGGGTGTCATCAACACCTTCAAGACGGAAATTGATTCGATCTGCTTCCAACCAAGAATAAGCAAAAGGTAAAAGAGCAACGAGAAAAACGAATATGTTTGACCAAGTAGGGCAAAAATTATCTGTGTTCGCCCCTCGTTTTCCGGGGAAAAGTAAAAATATGAGGGATACCATCAAAAATAAATGAATGGATCTTTGCGTTCTTGGCTCAAGATAGCCAATAAAAGCGCTATATAGGTGAAAAGCCGCACCGATAAACGCCCAAATAAATACAAACTGCATCAATAAGCGTTGTTTCAATGGAGATGATGCATCTAATGAAATCATTATATTGCCTCTTATTATTCAGAAAACATCCCCCTAGATAACCAAAGCTACCTAGGGAGAATCACTTACAACTTACATATAACCTTGTTCTGAATAATATTTGGCAGCACCAGGGTGAATTGGCGCAGGTGCGCTTTGCATAGCGATTTTACAATCAAATACGGACATACTGTTATGGATGGTCGAAAGTGCGTTCTGATCTTCACAAATCGATTTAGTGATCTTATAAACAGTATCGTCTGAGACCTTACTACTTACCATCAAGGTTGTAGACATTTTAATTGTGCTTGCGTCTTGGGCAACATTTGAATAAGTATTAGCCGGAATACGTGCATCTAGGAAACCATAGTTAGAATAAAGCTTAGACAACTGCTCTACCCCAAAGTTAACAAAGTCGACTGGTCTTGATTGGTTCATTTCAATAACAACTGAACCTGGTAGTCCTAAGTTGCCGAATACATAATCTACCTGACCATCTTTAAACTGAGAGCTTAGTTCAGAGAAGCTACCATGGTTGATTTTAAAGCCTTGCTTCTTACGAAGTGTGTCGTAGTCAGTATTATTCGCTTCTAGAATCCAACGAAATGCTTGTTCACCTGATGAACCACGCTGAATAACGCCAATTTTTACATCTTCCCCAGCTAAGACTTCTTCGATAGTGGTGTATTTTGCATCTTTGGCGCGAATGAAATGGGTATAAACATCAGAAAAACTCATGCCGATAGTGCGAAGATCATCGTGTTTTTTGCCATCAAACAACACTGTGCCTGTATGAGCCTGGAAGGTAAAAGTATCAAGCCCCCAGCCTAGCTGACTTCGGCCACGGTTTACCTTAGTTGGGTTAGCAGTACCGCCACCAGGCACAACCTTGATATTAAAATCTGGATTATCCTTTTTAATAATGTTCGCCAATCCGGACGACATGCTGTACCAACCGCCACCTAATTGCCCAGATGTCCATTCAATTGTCTCCGTCAAAGCGACACTTGAAAAGCACAAGCAACTAGATACAGAAATGACTTTCATTAAATTTTTCATAGGTTCTCTCTTTTTTTATTGTATTAATATGATCTACGTCAATTGGTATTCACAACTGTATACAGTTGTGAATACTCATGCAAGCCTATTTTTTTGGATAAATAAAATCTAGTCACTAATGGGGTAAAAAGAGAGATAATGATTTTTTAGAGTGAGTCGAATCATTAGAACCCCTTAATAAGACGTAGAATCTTTAAGCTTATGAACGTCTTAAAAGTGTTAGATTCAAACCCTAAGCTATTGTAAGTTTTAACTTTTATGACTTAAAAACAACTTAAGAAAACAAGCATAGGTAGCTAAGTTTAAAAGCCGTTTTATTAAGACTTTCATGAGTCAATATCGAAATAAAAAGAAGGTAGGAACAGTTCTAAAAGGAATTATTTAAAGTAAAAAAAGGATGTTTCTTAAGAGAATTAAAGCGAATTAAAAAGAAATGTTAGGAAAAATATGAGGTTGATCAATGCTGATTTAGAGCTAGATAAATAACACCTAACTAGCTCTAATATGAATATTTTCGTTAAAGGTCCGATTTGTATCTAAGATTCATCTAGTGTTTCTAAACTTAACCTAAGTTCAGACATAAAATCTTCTATACGATGAGCATTTTTACCAAAGTCATGAGTACCAATGCGTGAACAAGAGCGCATATCTACTCGTGTTTTACCATCAACTGATCTCACCCTAACAACCACATCATCCATAAACCAGAATACAGGAGTTGTCGCAGTTGCCTCTATCACCCCAGCAGTTGGGTATAAAGATACCACTTGCCAACCTTGCTGCCTGACAAGGTCCACTACTTTACGAAAAACAAGGCTTGAAGATTCGTCTGTGATAACAGGCTGTACTTGTGGGTAGGCCTTTTCTTGGATGGCTGCAAACTCTTTCGAATAACTGATTTCGTTGTCTCCAGCATGCCTGAAGCTACTCATGGTAATAAAAGCAGGCGGTGTTTTCGTATCCGTTGTTATATCGTTAATTAAAGGCAAATTCATTTTAGGAACATAAAATGATAACCAAGCACCAGAGTATAAACCTGAGAAAAGAATGCAGGCTGCTATAAAGCAACGCTTCTCCTTATTACAGGCTTCCTGACATTTCCAATAAGCAAAAATAGAAAAGAAGAAAAGAAAGATAGCCGCTAAAACAGTTTTTTTAATCAGTATAAAACCAACGACAGGTTCTAGTAATCCTACTCGAACCCCCGCTATTGAAACAAAGGCCATTGAACCGGCCAAAATAATTAATCCGTATAATGTAATTGGAATGAAACGTTGCATATATAACTCAAATATTCTTCTTTAAAAACACAATAGCGTGGAGAGAGAGTAGAAAATAGAGGTGGGAAAGCGATTCAAGATTGATTCCTTTTTATTTGCATAATTATCTTTTACAGGCCATTTTACTTACAGAATTGTGCCACAAACTTATCAAATAACTCGTGTTAGTATTCGATTCACTAATATCACTCATAATAAGTAATCATCCAAGTAAAGTCTCAACCATTGCTGTGGGAAGCTAACATAAGCTTTTATTTTTGGCACGCTTTGTTCCTCTCTTAACCTGGCAATAAAAGCAAAATCAGAGATACGTAAGTGCAATAGTTTATAAGTTCCCATGTTATCACATCGCTCTACATCGCATAATAAAGCATCCTCGTAGGGCTTATCCCACACATGCACAAACTCTGGTCTTATTCCGACTTTTAACGAGCTATCGGTTTTATTATTTAATTCAGCGATGACTTTTTGCTCTAATGCAAGATGACAATTACCGATTGAGACTCCCATTGAGTTCAATTTAGCAGGGAAGATATTCATCCCTGGACTACCAATAAAATGCCCTACAAAAGTATGAGCAGGATCTTCAAATAATTCTTTTGGTGTTCCAAATTGCACTATTTTACCTTCATACATAACTGCAATTTTATCAGCGAAAGTAGAAGCTTCTAACTGATCATGGGTTACGTAGATCATGGTGATATTAAACTTGCCATGAATTTGCTTTAACTTTCGACGTAATTTCCACTTTAAAGCAGGGTCAATCACGGTCAGAGGCTCATCAAATAGAATCGCCGAAACATCATCACGAACAAGCCCTCTTCCCATAGAAACTTTTTGCTTTTCATCAGCAGTGAGCTTTTTAGCTCGCTTGTTCAGCACCCCATGAAGCTCTAGCAATTCGGCAATTTCATTAACCTTAGATCTCACCTTAGATTCGTGTAATCCAGCATTACGTAAAGGAAAAGCCAAATTGTCATATACAGACATGGTGTCATAGACAACAGGAAACTGGAAAACTTGGGCAATATTTCTCGATTCGGGCGGTACTTGATTCACAGACTCTTGATTAAATAGCACCTCCCCTTGAGAGGGTTGTAACAAGCCAGAAATGATATTCAGTAAAGTGGATTTACCACAACCAGATGGACCTAATAAAGCATAGGCTCCACCATGCTCCCAAACATGATCCATGGAATGAATAACAAAATCTTCAATGTTAGAGTCTTTAAATTGAGAAGACTGATAACTATGAGCAATATTTTTTAATTCAATTTCTGCCATTCGATCTTTGTTCCTTTACAAAGCCCTTTAGAAACACAGGTTTATTTAAAACGCACTAACTGAATTGATCTCTATTTAATTAAGTGTCGTCGTTAAACTGCCTAAACACGAGTAATTCTGCGAGCTTCACCAACTAACTAGACCAGCAAAACTACCTAACCCTCTAAAAATTAGCAATAAATCAATAATAAATTCGAATAAGAGTAACAAAAAGCGAACAAAAGCGATTGTAAAGAAGCCTTAAAAAGTGTTCATTTCTTGTATAATTGTTCAATTTTGAACAGTTGACACTGAACAGTGAGAAGAGAGACACTGTTCAAACTGATTCTGTAAATGGATTTAGTAGAATGATAATAAAAACTGCTATCAACGCTTAAGGCAGATGAAAAATGGCCACTGAAAAACCCGATTCACACCAGGAAATCATTGATAACTCTTGGGATAGGTGTCGAAAATATGGTTTAACTCACAGCAGTGAAATCAATATCAATCGTCCTCAAGCTGACGTTATATCAGATATTGTTGAAGCCAATAACTTCCTTGTTCATACCACGCACACTGAAGTGTTACCCTACTATGAACACATATTGTCCAATACTGAATGCCTAATCATGTTGGCAGATCACTCTGGCCGGGTTCTCGACTCTTGGGGTGACCAAAGATTTATGAATTCCGAACGTAAAGCCATGTTTGAACAAGGGGTAGCTTGGCAAGAGAGGTCCTTAGGCACCAATGCAATAGGGACAGCTTTAGCAACAGGGCAGCCTGTCCAGATAGAAAGAGATGAACATTTTTTAAAAGCCAACCGTTTTATGGTGGGTTCAGCTGCGCCTATTTACGACGTCAATAGAGAGTTGGTAGGTGTGATTGACGTTTCTAGTGATGCTTATTTACCTCAAGCGCATACGCTTGGCATGGTTAAAATGATGACGCAATCGGTTGAAAATCGTCTAATCATTTCCATGTTTAAAGACGAAGCCTTTACCCTCACCTTTAATACCAACTTAGATATTCTAGACAGCCAATGGTCTGGATTAATTGTATTTAACGAGGAAGGTTCGATTATCTCAGCCAACCGTCGTGCCGAACTCTTGCTAGCGCAAGATTTAGCTTTGCTGAATATTGAGAGTATTTTAAACATTAGTTTGAGAGAGCTAAAAAACCATCCAGAAGAACTGCCACTAGACCTAGTTGCCTGCAATAAATTTCGTATCTATGGCATGTTAAAGCGTCCTAATATGCCAAAACCACGAGAGCTTGATTTTAGAAAGCAAATTAAGCCCGTTCCTCAAGCCTTTACTTTAGAAAGCATAAACCTTGGGGACTCTAAGCTTAAACGAGCAATTGATCAGGCAAGCCGTGTCATCGAAAAAGACATCCCTATCCTGATTCATGGCGAAACAGGTGTCGGTAAGGAAGTCTTTGTTAAAGCCCTACACAACTCTAGTAGCCGAGCACAAATGCCTCTTGTCGCTCTCAATTGTGCAGCGATTCCAGCAGACCTTGTCGAATCAGAATTATTTGGCTATGAAAAAGGCGCCTTCACAGGTGCCAATAATAAAGGGTCGATTGGCCTCATTCGTAAAGCCCATAAAGGCACTCTCTTTTTAGATGAACTTGGCGACATGCCACATAATGTTCAAGCAAGGCTTTTGAGAGTACTACAAGAAAGACAGGTCACCCCATTGGGTAGCACAGAGAACTATTCGGTCGATGTTCGTTTAATTTCTGCCACCCATAAGAGTTTAAAACAGAGTGTTGCTCTTGGAGAGTTTAGACAAGATTTGTTCTATCGAGTGTCTGGCTTGAATATCTCTTTACCTGCCTTAAGAGAAAGAGAAGATAAGCAACTACTTTTCCAACAGGTGCTTAACCATTATTCAGAAGCGAATATTCCTCCTCTTTTATCAGCCAGTGTCACTAAACTATTTGGTAGTTACTCATGGCCGGGTAATATCCGACAGCTTGTCAGCGTCTTACAAATTGCCGAGATAATGTCTGATGGCCAAAGCATCCAGCTTATGGATTTGCCTGATGACTTTATTCAAGAAGTAGAAGAAGAGCAGCGTCAAGTTGAAGAAAATATCGATGACACCCCTCCAGAAAGGCAAGATAACTGGTTAGCCATATTTGAAGCAAATGATAGAAATGTTTCCAGGACAGCAAAAGCGCTCAATATTAGCCGTAACACCCTTTATAAAAAACTGAGAGAGCTGGACTTAAAATAATCTTGCCTCATAATAGCCGATTTTCTTGGCACACTCTCTCTATGACAGACTCTAAAACACGCTTTAATCTGCATCAGGTTGATTATTTGAGGCAATACTGCCAGTCCATATCAACCCGCCCTTTTCTAGCTAGAGGAGCAAGCCTTACACGCTGCCCCTCGTGCCTTATGGCACATGATGCCTGTTTTTGTGATGCTAGAGTAGAATCCAACTTACCCATTGAAATCGTGCTCTTATATCATAGGGATGAAATTCACAAACCAACTAATAGTGGCCGTTTAATTGCAGACCTATTCCCAAAACAGACTCATGCTTTCTTGTGGTCGCGCAAAGACCCAGAGCCTAAGTTACTTGACCTTTTAAATGAAGAAGATAGAGAGATAGTTTTACTTTTTCCTGATACAGAGAAAAAGAACCTATCATTTGAGGTTAAACCTGAGGCAAACACGTCTAGCACTAAAAAAATAACGCTCATTTTATTTGATGCAACATGGAAGCAAGCCAGCAAGATGTTTCACTTAAGCAAATGGCTAAGAGACTACCCTTGTCTAAACATTAATATGGAGAAGCAAAAAGCCTTCTTAGTGCGCCATGCCAAGCATGACATGCAGTTTGCGACAGCTGAAGTGACGGCCATGGCGCTGAACGCTCTTGGCCATCAGGAGCAAGCTAGCCAACTCATGCAATACAATGCAACTTTTAATCAGCACTGTTTGATGAGTCGTAAAAGGTCTGGGCAGATAAGAGCGACTACTTAAGATTTTTTAGACAATAAGGTACAGGTACCATCACTAAAAAATTGAACAGCCTGCTTCTTCTTTTTCCCTAATAGAAGTGGGCCATTATCAAAGAAAAGGAAGTTCTTCCAACTACGTTTAAATACACCATAGCTTGTTTCAATCACATCATCTTGGTGATAACAGAAATAAATAATATTGTCGTCTTGCCAGTTTTCTAAATGCACCAACACCTCTTCAGGCAATGGCTCATCATCAGACTCCCAACGTGTTTGCCAATCTAAATTAAGGCCAATTGCTTCAGGGTCTTGAGACCAATCCTTTTGATTAAGATGGTCTGGATGAGTACGTTCTTGACTAATGTAATCTCGCCATACTTGATTCGCTCTAAGCTCAGCAAAAGGTTTAATTTGAACGAGATCTTCAGGTTGGATAAAAGGGTCTGAACGTTTGAATATCCAGGCTTTAGCAAAGCCTTCAAGCGGTTGGTAAGGCATTTAAAATTTGATTTCCTAACAATTTAGAGGGCGAATTTCTGTCGATTAGAAACACGCATTTTATAGATCATAAGATACAGCAAATAGGTCAAATTTAACATAAGTACGCACTGCTTTTATAAAGCCTCATATAAAACCTGATAGATGAAAAAAATTCACCTATTTGTTGAAAAAGCATCGTTTGTTGAAATAAAAATGGCTATCTATAATCCACCGCAGATAGACATTAATCCAACTTACAGAGAAACAAAATGAACAACATATCAAGCACGGAAATTTATGACTCAAACACTTTTACTCTTCTTGCAACACTAAAAGAATACATAGTTAAAATCAAAAACATGATCACAAGCCCTGAAAAACTGAGTGATTTGACCATGCAGAACCCTGTTGATCTAGATTCAAGAATTGAATTAATTAACAAAATCAACAAACTAGATTTTATGTCAAAGTAATAATATACAATCTAAGCTTAGCCTTTATTTATTAAGGAAGTAGAAGATGTCATTTAAAGCCATTATTTTTGATTGTGACGGCGTCATAGTTGATACAGAAACTATTTCTAATAATATTTTTCAGGCGAAACTTGCGGCTTTGGGGCACTCTTTAACAGATCAGGATATTCAAACCTTATTTACTGGCTATACAACAGAGAAAAACCTAGAAACAGTTACTGAAATTCTTGGCTATTCCTTGCCTAAGAATTTTAAGTCTGAACTAAAAGCTGCCTATCAAGCTGAAATGGAAAGGCACCTTGAATGCATTCCGGGTATTCCTGAAATACTTCAGAGTCTAAACTGCCCTTTTGCTATGGCGACCAACGCTCATCGATCAGATATGGAATTTAAGCTTGTAAAACTTGGGCTGAACCAAATTTTCACTCAAAGGTTCTGCGTTGAAGATGTTAAACAACCTAAGCCATCACCAGACTTATACTTACTTGCCTCAAAAAATTTAGGCGTTCACGCAAAAGACTGCTTGGTTATTGAAGATTCAATTGCTGGCATCAAAGCGGGTGTCGCAGCTGGAATGACAGTATTTGCCTTTAGCGAGCAAATGAATGAGAGTGAGCAATTAAAGGCAGGCGCTAGTCGATGCTTTGATTCCATGAGAGAACTAAAACATCAACTAGAAGAGATGGGCCTATCTCGCCAAATAGCGATTTAACAAAACGGCTATTTAGCTAAATCCTTTTGCAATTGTTTTAGTAAGCTTCTAGGCAAATCATTAATGGTTAATGACTGAGTCGCTTCATTAAATGAAATGCTTTCCCCTAATAAATCACTATCAAAACTCAGAGTGAGTGTTTTGTTACTACCAGAGTAACGTGTTAGTTTTTTCAAACCAGCCTTTTCGACAAAGATTTCTTTTTCAAGATTGAAGCTTTCAGAAGCAGCAAGATCCAAAAACTTACTGGCTTGATCAGCCGAAAACTGAGTCTCAATTTCGGCAGCGATTTCTTTAAGTTCAATTGGCTCTTTATCTTCGACTTTCTCAAGACAACGATCAGCAACGACTCGTTTTAACTCGACAGCGGCTTTTTGCGGTACATTCATTTCTTGGCAGAATGCTGATGTTAAATCCACAAGTTTGCGGGTTTCTTTTGCCGCAGCTGCGGGCTCATTACATCCAATGAAAGCGGTAAAATAATCACTTTCATGGCGTGGCGCGCGTCCAAAACGAAAAGCAATATAACGAGCTTCGCCTTCCGCTTTCCAAGCCGATAAGTTAATACGCAAGGCCATATGCAACTTATCCATTTCAATTTGGTTAATTTGCTCAAGACTCAAATCTGAATTAAGCACTACACCTTGTTTACGTTTGAGTAAAACAATTAATAAGAAGCTAGTATCTTGAACTTGATAATGATGGAACCATAAAAGCCCACCTTCTACATCTTCTACAGGTTCTAAGTGTCTAACATATTCAGCCGCACAAGCTTTGGTGAAGCCAACAAAGTCATTAAAGCCTGAACCATCAAAATGCTGCTTAATTAAGCCGGGTAACTGAGACCCTTCTTCACTTCCATCTGGATTACTAAAGCGGCCAGTATTCATCCCAGAGCGATTAAATAAGTCATTAATTTTTTGTGATAATGCTAAGGCTTGATCATCAACAACCATTTCTTCAGGTCGAGCAATCAGGAGTGCTTTATCGTTGGAACTATTTTTTTGTATTTCGTGAACAATGAGGTTCGAAATAGACACTATTAGCCTCTTAAAGTATTCTGTTTTATTAGCCTTGTATTTTGCTGCATTCATGCCAATCTATCTAGTTAAATAAATAAAACTGTTTGTAATTAATCAACTAGTTAGACAATCAGTAAAACAATCGCTTTAAATCTAAAACGTTTTGCGGAGCAAGTCCCTTTATTATGGTAAAACCCAAACCGACGAAAAAGGAAACCAGACAAGAAATTGCCGATCAAATTGAGGCATTCTTAAAGTCTAAAGGGGAAATTAAACAAGCAGATATGGGTGAATCTGGGCTTGTTGACGGCAAATATAATACAAGCCACATAGGTTTTGGTGAACCAAGGCAAGAAAGAACGCCTTTAAACCATGTTGTTGCTGAAATGCAAAAAAGAAAGAATGGATCGAATACTAAAACACCAGTGACTAAACGCCGTAAAAAGGTCATCGTATATGATGATTTTGGCGACCCTATTCGCTGGTATTGGGAAGAAAGCTAAATCACTTTAACAACGAGAAAAGCAATTTAAACACGCGTAATACAAGGACCTATCGTAAATGAGCATAAAATATCTTCACGCCATGATTAGAACATCTCAGCCAGAAGCCAGCCATGAATTTTACACCAAAGGCTTAGGTCTTATTAAAACCCGTCAATTTGATAGTGAGTCAGGAAAGTTCTCACTTATCTATTACGCAACAGAACAAGGTGCTCCTGAGGTTGAACTAACCCATAATTGGGATGACAGAAGCTACTCTAATGGAGATAATTTTGGTCATCTTGCTTTTAGTGTGTCCGACATCTACAAAACATGCGAAACCCTAAGTAATATGGGTGTAAGTATTTTGCGCCCGCCAAGAGACGGTCATATGGCCTTTGTAAAAGACCCTAATGGTATTTCTATTGAACTATTGCAAGAAGGCGAACATCTCGCACCAACCGAGCCTTGGCAATCAATGGAGAACACAGGTTCTTGGTAGTCTGATATTCAAGACACTAAACTATTGAAAATAGCAAAAGCTAGACTGGTATCTGCTTTTGCTATTTCACCTATAAGTAAAAATAATTTCACAACTAAAATAACGATTACAAATAAGATCAAAAGCTACATTCAATAACATTCCTATCCAATCAAAATTACAAACCTCGTCTTTTTAACACAAATTACACAAAGTTCTGCAAACCATTGAAATTTGCTACATTTTTCGTATAAAACTTTTTCTAGCAATACTTTATTATTATTCAATAGTTACTCTGGTAATTTTTATTAGGACTCATTATCGAGACATTATGAAAAAGCATCTTCTATTCATTCTGACGTTACTTATCTGTTCTCAGATAAATGCCGGCTCCTTATATGGAGACAAGGTTCGTTCGCGCCTTGCAGATACTGATAAAGATGGTGTTATAGATATTAGAGACAGATGTAACAACACCTTATATGGCGCTAAGGTAGACAACTATGGTTGCAGCAAAACAAGCACCAAGCTTTTATCAGTTGAGTTAAAAGTATTATTTGATACAGGTAAGCATGAAGTAAAACCTGTTTTCTATGGAGAACTTAGAAGGCTTGCTAGCTTTCTAAGAAAAAACCCAGCCAGTGCGGTTGTGATTGAAGGCCACACAGATAACGTTGGTTCAGCTCAAAGTAATCAAGCTTTATCACAACGTCGTGCATCAGCAATTGCAGATGTATTGACCAGTAAATTCCGTATCGCTAAACACAGAGTAGAACCAAAAGGCTTTGGGGAAACCGCTCCAATTACTAGTAACGAGACTGATTTAGGCCGTGAAGCTAACCGTCGTGTTGTCGCAGAAGTATTCTCAAGACAAACAGCCTCTCTAAAACGTTGGACGATTTATAGTGTTGATGAAGAAAACAAAACGGCTCTGACAAAACGATAAACCAAAACGTAAAGCCCTTACAGTAGACCCTCTTCCCTAATCTCGAATAACCTAAACCCTTTGTTAGAAACACCTTTTAAATAAACTGAATAGAAAGAAGCCATTCTTTTACTCACCTCATTCACCCCAAATGAAAACAAAAAAGAGCCTAAATGAGACTTTCTAAAACTAACGAGTTAATAAAGAAAGTATCATTTGGCTCTTCTAACAACCTTTACACATACAAATAACTAACTCTATGGCCATACAACTCACCATAGACAGTAAAGGCTATTGCTTTTTAAAGTCTCTCTCGGCCACATGAGAAAGAAGTAGGTAAGCAGACCCAATTAGCCCGCCCATAGAATCCCCATAGCGGCTTCGATTCAAATATAAAAATTGGTCATTTTTAACCGCAAATAGATTTTTCCATTGAGCCGAATTACGAAAATCTTCTGTATCCTCTCTGCTGTCTAACATAGGCTCATAAGTGTCGATAATAATATCCGCATCCATATCACTAATACGCTCTAAGCTATAATTAATGCCTTTTTTAGCATCCAAATAACCTTGAGGTCGACCCAAGCCCATATCGGCAATCACTTCATCTAATCCACCGCGGCCAATTAGCTGGAAATTATCTTCATAAATCTCCAGTGTCGTCACTGTAATTTTCTCTGGCTCAGGCACTAGACGTTTAAATTCACTGATAATCCAATCATATTCTTTTTGCTGGTCTTCAAAACGAGCTGATTTACCCGTCAACTCTGCTAACTGACGCGCCCATTCCTTGATCGTCTTAACCTTGGTTGGAAGAATCACCACAGGGGCTATCTGATCTAACTTATCTTTAAATTTACTCTGATAAGAAAGGCCAACAATTAAATCCGGCTCAAGTACGGCAATCGCCTCTTCGTCTGGTGACTTATGACTACCAACATAGGTTAAACTTTCCGTATTAAAACGGTGTTGGACACCCCTAAAAATAGGGTCAGACCATAGTCTTTTTCTAGCGACTGAGCCACATGGTTGAACACCCAGTTCAAATAGCTGAATAGTTAAACTAAAGTCATGTAATGACACGACACACTCAGGCGCGACTGGCACTTCCACTTTGCCATATTGATTTTCAAAGGTTTGCACTTCTGCTGCTTGTAAGCTCAGTCCAACCAAACCAACACAAGCTACCGCTAACTTTTTAAACATTATTTATTCCTATATAAAATGACTACGCTTTACGTAGACGGCTAATCAAAACAATAAAATAAGGAGCACCGATTAACACCAAGACAAGCCCAGCAGGCAATTGCAATGGTGCAAACATGCTCCTTCCTAATGAATCTCCTAAAACAACTAAACAGGCGCCAATCACGGCAGACAGAGGAATCAAAGCACCATGACGATTCGCACAAAAGCGTCGCGCTATATGAGGCGCAATTAATCCAACAAAGGTCAAAGTTCCTGCCGTGGCGACAGAAGCAGACGTCAAAGCGACGCATAAAAACAGCAAAAATGGTAATGCTTTACGGTTATTAACACCTCTTGAAAAGGCAACTTTATCGCCCAGTATCAAAAGGTTAAGCTGTCTAAAACATAGCCAAGCTAAACTACCTGCTATCAATAACCAAAACATCATGACTTTAACCTGCGGCCAAGAGGCCTGATGTAAGCTCCCCCCAAACCACATCAAAGCAGACTCAACCAAATCAATATCGCCATAGGTAATCAGCATTTCTGAAAATGCACTTAGCATGGAAGTAATACCAACACCTATCAGGACTAATCGGATGGGAGAATAACCACGTAAAGAAGACAATAGCCAGACACATGAAGCGACAATAAAGCCGCCAATCATGGCAAAGACGGGTAACAAGAAGACTGGAATGATACCCGGAACAATCACCACAAAAACCAACATGGTGGCGCTCGCCCCCGCCTCAACACCGATGAGACCCGGTGATGCCAAAGCATTACGCGTGATGGATTGCAAAATCACACCCGCAATCGCAAGTGCAGCACCACATAAAGCGGCTACCAGCAAGCGAGGTAAACGAAACTCCCAAACCACTCGTACCAATTTTTCAGGTGCCAATTCAGGTGCAAGAATAATCTGCCAGCTTTTTAGGATACTTAATTGATAGCTACCTATTGCTGCGCCCCAAAGAAGCAGAAACAATAATAATAAACTAAAGAAAGCTAACCAAAAGACATCATTTGATCTGGCATAAAGGCTCACATTTGGAAACAGCTTTATGTGGATTGGGCGAGAAGAAGCTGATATTTTTTTCACTTCATTCTCCCCAACACAAGTGCAATAAAGACGGGAGAGCCAACAAAAGCAGTGATAATACCGGTATTAATTTCGTAAGGGCGCAAAGCAAACCGTGCGGCAATATCTGAAAGAATAAGCAATAAGGTGCCAATCAATAAGGAATAGATAAACAACCAAGCATAGCTATTCCTAACCAATAATCTTGCAAGATGCGGAACCACTAATCCAACAAAGCCAATAGGGCCTGCGACAGTAACCACACAACCTGACAGCACGACGACTAAAGCTAATCCGCTTATCTTTAGCAGTAAAACATTCACACCTAAACTGGCCGCGACACGCTCTCCCAGATGAAACGCATTTAGAGAACGAACCAAGGCAAAACAGCCTACCATGGCACAGATTAAATAGGGATATACCCAATGCAGCTTTTTAAGATCAGATGCCCCAATAGCACCAGTTAGCCAATGCCTAACTTTCTCAAGACCCTGTTGATCAATCAGTAATAAAATGGCTGTCATAGCAGAGAATAATGCGGTTACTACAACACCTGCTAGCACCAGCCTCTCAGATCCTTGCTCCCAACCACTTAGCATCATGACAAGAAATGCGGCAAAAGCTGCACCTAAAAATGCAAAAACAGGCACATAACCTTGTCCAAACATAGGTAAAAATAACAAGCTAGCCACAACAAAAAATGCAGCGCCGCTGTTAATGCCTAGTAATCCTGGATCAGCCAAAGGGTTACTGCTGATCGCTTGCATAATCACACCTGCTAAGGCAAGTGATGCCCCCACGACTACGGAAACAATAAGGCGTGCCTGACGACTTTCTCTTATGATTACCTGATCCATATCTGCAGTGTTATAGTCGAACAAGGCCTGCCAGATAGTTATCCAATCAATATCTTTTGCGCCAAGACTAAGATGTAAAAATGCAGCGATAACGACAGCCAAAAGCAGCAATACAACACCACTTACACGAGCAACTGGAAAGCCACTCATACGATGAGTTTCCACGGTACTACGCATAATGCATTTGCTGCCTATTGTTCAGATTTGTTGTTGAAGCCTCAGCATCAGACGATGCCACCACAGGAAGCGCAATAGGCGTGTCATTGTAAGGATCAGTGATGATATTAGCGTTCAGCCCGAACACCGAGTTTAGATTCTCTTTGGTAAATACATCTTTTACTTTTCCTTGTGTATAGACTTCACCTTCTTTCATCATGACAAGATAATCTGAATAGGTCGCGGCCTGATTCAAGTCGTGTAATACCGCAATGATTGTTTTCCCCTTGGATTTAAGGGATGAAATCAAGTTCATCAATTCAACTTGATGTGCCACATCTAAATAGGTGGTAGGTTCATCTAATAATAAAACTGGCGTATCTTGTGCAAGCGTCATGGCGATCCAACAACGCTGTTGCTGCCCACCTGAAAGTTGCTCTAAAGGTAGGTCCAAATAGTCCCCTACATTGGTCACTTCAATCGCATCATTAACTGCTTTCTCGTCGGCATCTGACCATTGTTTCCACCAATTTTGCCAAGGAAAACGTCCTTGCATAATCAATTCACGTGCAGTTAAACCAGATGGCGTCGTAGCGATTTGAGGCAAGAGTGCCAGCCTTTGAGCAACATCCTTGCGCTTCAACGTTAACAAGTTAGTCTCATTCAAAAAAACATCACCCTTGGTGACCTTTAATAAACCCGAGATAGAATGCAACAAGGTTGTTTTCCCACACCCATTCGCACCCATTAACGTAATAAAGCCACCTTCCGATAGCGTCAAATTAATGTCTTTTAAAACCTGTTTATTCTTGTAGCCTGCATTTAGGTGCTCGATAACCAGCATTCAAATGTTCCATTTCATATAAACAAAAAATCAGCGCCACTTAAAAAGTGGCACTGATACGATATTTCCTAATTTTTAAAGGCTAGAAATCTATACGTGCTGTCGCATAAATGGTACGAGGATCACCTTGGCTGATTCGATAAGTGTTACTACCACTGGCTGTGTAATAAACTTCATCCGTTAGGTTTTTCACACCGGCGTTAAGTCGTAATTGAGTCTCTTCTGATAGAGGTAAGTAGTACCAAACTGATGCGTCGTAAGTTGTGTAGCTTGGCAGGCTAAAGGTGTTGGTATCATTACCATAACGTTTGCTCACATATTCAGACCCCATACCAAAACCTAAGCCAGCTAGGTCGCCACCTTTAATTTCGTAAGAACCCCAAAGACGCATTTTATGATCAGGAATATTGTATGGTGTATTACCATCATCATTACCATCATCAGATTTTATAATTTCTGCATCCATATAAGAGTAAGAAGCCAGTACATTTAAGCCCTCTAGGAACTGCATAGAAGCACTTACATCAACACCATTTGTTTCTGTTTCGCCATTAAGAACCGTGTTTAAACTACCATCAACTGTCGCCACATTTTTACGCTCTAATGCATAGGTAGCAACACTTAAGCGTAGCTTGTCATCAAGCATGCTAGATTTTAGACCCACTTCAATTTGTTTCGCTGTTTCAGGGTCAAAGTCACCGCTGTAAACACCTTCTGTAATAGACGGGAAGTTAGGCTTAAAAGATTCTGCATAGGAAACGTAAACAGAAACGTCATTTGAAACATCATAGATAGCACCCAACTGACCACTAATATGGCTATTTGAACTATCAATCGCTACCGCCTCAGGATCAGAAACCTCTGTATAAGCGATTTTATTCGCTGTCGTATAGTAAGAAGTGGCATCCCCTTCAATCTTATAATAATCGTAACGAGCACCCGCTAGCACATTCAAGCGATCTGTCACATAAGTTAAGTTCTGAATAGACAAACCGAATTCATCAGTAGTGGTATCGCTGTTACTAATATCTGTTGTCGTCAATTTGGAGTTTGAAGCAGATGCTGAATCTGTAATATTAATGATATCGGCATTAATATATTTGGTTCCACCAATGTCAACGAAAGCCAAACCGTCAGTCACATCTTCTTTTTGACTGTGGTAATTCACGCCAATATAGAGTGTATTATCTAACCCGCCTAACTCATAATCACCCGTTAGGCTATTTGATAAGAAAATATCACTCAGCTCCATCTCATTAGAGTCTGTACGACGCAGCAGTAAATTATTACTTTGCACAGAACTTGAAACGATATCTCCGCTACTGCCTAAAATATCTAAAACACTTGAACCCGCAGTAAGGGATGTACCATCATTCAAACCTCGAATACCACGCGTTTGATAATCATCAAGCTCTTTTTCGTAATAGCCTATTTTGAATTTATTAGTCCAACCATTATCTAGCTCATAATCCCAGTCAAACTGAATAAGATCATCTGTACTATCACGGATATCGAATTCCGTACCCAAAGCTCTTTCATACGGAATATCTGCGATGGAAAGATTACCACTTCCGTCGTTCACCATTACCGTACCACGATCAATCGGTAGTTCTTGCTCCGAGTGATTTAGACGTAAGGTAAAGGTATTTTGATCATCTGGTGTGTAGCTAATCGAAGGAGACACAGTCAAACTCTTTCGCTCTGTATTGAAGGTACCATCTTCTGTCGTTACTTCACGGTAAGTTTCCGTATCTTCTCCACTAATCACAATGCGATACTGAGTCGTATCTGACAAAGAACCAGTACTATCTACTGTTAGTTTTTGCTTACCATGCTCATCCACATCCATCTGTACAGAATGAGCACTTTCTTCCTGTGGCTTTTTCGTTACTACGTTAATAAGGCCACCTGGACTCACTTGTCCATGTAAAATTGATGCTGGCCCAAGAACCACTTCAACACTTTCAATATTGGCAACATCAATATTGTAACGTGAGCTAACAGGGCTGCCGTCTAAAAACAGGTATTCGTTTCCAATACCACGAATATTCACTTCTGTTTCAGCGCCACCAAAACCATCAGAACGAGTAACCGCTGCCGAGTTAGATAACACGTCATTAAGGTCTTCTGAGTTTTGATCTAGAATTAACTGCTCAGGGATAACCTGAATTGTACGCGGCACTTCATCAATGTCAGTCACAAATCCAGTCGCAGACTCAGCTTCATCAAACTCATAACGGCTAAGTTTAGTGCCTTGAACCACGATAGGCGTTAATTCAACATTTACTTCTTCTGTATTCTCTTCTGCCATTGCTAAAGGAACAGTAAACAAAGATAAAATAGATGCTCGCATCACCTTAAGTTGCACTTCACGACTAACTAAACGAGCCAAAACCGTTCTCTTCATGTACTAATTCCTTAATTCAATATGTGTAAGAGTTATAGAAAGTTTTAATGTAATTCATAATTCGCAATAATGGGAATTATTATCATTTCGCTCATTATTGTCAACAATAATTAAGTTATTGTCTTTGTTAATTTTTATATAAACAATATACGGCCTCAAGGGAGAATCACCCCAAAAGTGAATTACAAACTATAAAGTGAATGAATCAGTGCTCATTTTGACAATGAACGAAGAGATGAAACCACAAAACTTAAAAGTCTCGATCTAGGGAGCAATAGCGTAAAATGCAAAAACACACACCTGTTTTTCCAATCAATACACAGATACAAGGAAACCTCCCCACCCTATTTTGTTTACCAAGCGCAGGCGGGTCTGCTGCCATGTATCGCGAATGGCAAAAAAATTTACAAAAGATTCAGGTAATCCCGGTTGAATACCCTGGTAGAGGCTCTCGATTTACCGAACCATTTGCTGAAGATATAAAATCCCTAGCGATAGATATTGCTCATACGATAATGCAAACTAAAATTACTCATTTCAGTATATTTGGGCATAGTCTTGGTGCGGTCATCAGCTGGGAAATCACGCTTGAGTTAGAAAAGCTCAACTACCCTCTACCTCAACATCTTTGGGTCTCAGCAAGAAAAGCACCTCACTTTAAACCCTCAACAGAACGCAGAAGTGACTTAAATGACACTCAATTACTGGCATTATTAAAAGAGATGGGTGGCACTCCTGAAGAGCTCTTAAACAACATTGAATTCCAAGCCTTACTTCTGCCAATTATTCGAGCCGATTTTAAACTGCATGATGATTACGTGTTTCACCAAGAGCATAAAGCGCGCCCAATCTTATCAGTTCCAATCATTGCATTAGGTGGGCAAGAGGATACGCAAGTCGCTTATGACACCTTATCAGAATGGCGCCTATACTCGGATTTGCGGTTTGAGCAATTTGAATTTCAAGGTGGGCATTTTTATTTACAAGAAGCGTCTTTTTTAGACTGGTTTAAAAATAAGATTTGTCTTTGATTTGTTTTTGATAAAAGAGTGACCTTGTTCGAACAGAGGCCAATGCCAATGTTTAACACGTTTTTTGAAAAGAAAATCATGATGCACTCTAAATTCTTTAGCGTGCATCATATTAATTAAACGATAAGAACAAGAAAATCTAAACGCGCTTCCAAGCTGTTAACCCGTTTTCACTATCCCATGTTTGAGTAAAGTCAGAAAAGGCTTGTCGTTTAGCCCTAGATGTTTTCTTCGGTGTACCAATAGACAACACACCTAAAACCTCATCTTTCTCTTTTAAATTGAGAAGATAACGTAATGCATCATCAGACTCTAGAGTATGCCAAATCCCCGCAAAACCAAGTGCATGAGCCGCCAACAAAATATGTTCACAAGCCGCTGCACCTGAAAGCTGTTGGTCCAACACTGGCACATGATGCTCTAAAGTAAGGTTAGAACACACAAAGATCATCATGGGTACTGCGGCGATCTCCTCCACAAAAGCGTCAAGGTGCTCTTTTGACATACTGGTTGAATATTTCTCTTTCACCAACATAGACAGATCTTGAATCCCCTGTCCTTGCACTAGGATAAATCGCCAAGGTTTTAAATTTCCATGATCAGGCACTGTCATCGCTGCTTGCAGTATTGTTTCAATTTGCGCCTTATCTGGCGCAGGTGCAGCAAGGTTACCACGAGCATATGAGCGACGACTCATGAGAGTATCAATAGCATCCATTTATAACTTTCTTCCTCATAGACTTTTATACTTTTCTTTAAGCTGTTGCTGTTTTTTCAATCGGAGTGTGAAATAAAGAGTCCGTTTTGAGATCAAACGCACTAATACAACCTCGATCCAATCGATACACTTTATCAGCGGCATCAAAATAACGATCATCATGGCTAATAGCAATAATGGTTTTTCCTGCTGCTTTCAACTCAGGTAAAATTTCTCTGTAGAAAACATCTCGAAATACTGGATCCTGATCAGCTGCCCATTCATCCAGCAAGAGCACCTGTCTATCTTCCATATACATTAAGAGTAACGCCAAACGCTTACGTTGTCCCTGAGACAAAGAGGTCGTAGATAGCTTACCCTTCTCAATACTCACCTTATGATCTATGGCTAAACGCTTTAAGTAGTAATCGACTCTTTCTTTAAAGTAATCATTATCATGGTTACCTGAATTTGCTTTATGTGAACCATCTAACACATCATCAAATAGAAAGAAGTTCGGGAAAATAGTCGAGAAACAACTGCGATAATGGGCAACATTACCAGAAGTAACTGGCTCTTGGTTAAACTTAACAAGACCGTCTGTCGGCAAATACAAGCCCGTTAGTAACTTGGCTAATGTAGACTTACCACTACCATTCCCCCCCACTAAAAAGATCAACTCTCCTCGATTTAGCTCTAAATTCGCTGGCCCTAAGGTAAATCCAATTTCTTCTCCCTGACTTGGATATTGATAACAAGCATTAACCAAGGTCAGAGACTCAAACTTAGCTTCCACGACAGGCTTATCTGCACCGTTTCCTGTTTCTACATCTGTGCAATCAGCATCAGCAAGCTTTAATTTATCAATCGCTTTAAGGGCAACCGTTCCTCGAATTACTGAAGGAATCGCTTCAAGAATCATGGCGATGGGTGTACGTAAAAACATGGTTGTCAGTACATAACCAACCACCACATCCTGTGTGATAGATGCCTGAGTCATGCCCAAGAAAAAAGCCAAACCAATCAAACCGAACACCAGTACTGTGGTCCAATTTAAGTTAATCGCCCACAATAGATCTGCTTTAACAGCCGTATCCATAGCGCCTTTTGCCGCAGGTTCGAAGCGTTTATCAAATAAATGCTGACGCCTTGGTTGGCTTAAGCCCAATTCATTACGACCCTCAATCACAGCTTCATATTGCTCAAAGAGACGTTCATCATAACGACGCACATCCGCCATCATGACCTTAGTACGCCCCACTAACTTAAAGTCACCCCAGACTCCCAAGGCAACCAATACAAGGGTACAAAGAAACAATAAAGGCGAAAGCCAAGCCAAATAACTAATGCCTGCCAATAACAAAAGGCCATTGTAGAGTGAAATAGGTAATTGCTTGGTCGCATTAGCCACCATGGTGACATCTCGTGTTAGAACGTTATAGAGAGCGGGCCCTCCAAGCTGCTCCTGACGCTCTAATGAGGTATTTAGAATCCGCCTAACAAGTTGCAAGCGTAACTGATACACCATGCGGTGACCCAATCCGACTAATAAAGATTGAGACCAAACACCACTCATAAACAAAATGGCGACCATAACAACATAAGCAATGACAGTATTTGTCAAAGATTCAAAGCCATGTTCCAAGGCATGATTCACACCACCAATAATCATGACCCCTGCCACAGCACTTAAAGCACTCGCAACAATGGCCAATAACATAGTACGACGAGACTGTGCCAACAGCTGTTTAATCATCTCCACCTTAAAACTCTCCTCTGTATACCAACATTAGGCACTCTCTTTTTCTAAATCGTTAACAGGCTTAGTTAGCTGAATCTCATCAACTAATGTCAGCAATTGCTGCGCCATTTCGTTTGAAAACAAAATACTAAAATGATCTGACAAGATATTGTTTCCTATGACTTTATCTGAGGTAAAGGCACGCCATGCCTCTATTCCTGAGATATTATTATCACTGCACCAAACCCAAAGCGGCACATTAACAACTGGAATAGCTTGTGCATAGAAGATTTTTTTCAAAACCCAGCGCTGCAACACAGTCTGATAAACCCAATCCGTTGGTAACTCCTCTCCTAGTAACTGTTGAACATCAGGGTTATCAAGGGCTTCTTTAAGCACATGCTTATAATCAGCAGTAGCGGATGCTTTTGTTGTTAAATCATTAACTAAAAGATCGAGTTTTTTCGCATCATAATGCCCATTATGAATTGCGAGGTAGTGCTCTAAATCGGCTTTTATCTGCACAAGGTCATCATCTTGATTATCTAAGGTTTGCAATGGGTCATAATCAATAATAGAAACAGCCTTAATATCAAACCCTTCTGTTTGTAATCTGTGGGTTAAAAGCATCATATGACGAGCTGCTAAACTCCAACCTGCCAATACAATTTTTTCACCTTTAAGGGCATTAAATTGCTGAGCATAGTCATCCATGAGGTTTTCAAAATCACTTTCCTCTGCACTTGATAACAGCTCAGGATTAGACAAGACACCATAAATGTTGGCCTTGCCTGTTAAGTTTTCAAAAAGTGGCTCATAGTAGTTCACATGACCACCGTGGGAATGCATCACCACAATTGAAACGTCAGACTCTTCACTGCGACTTATTTCTACTAGGCGAGATTCAGAGGGCTTTTCATGACTTGATGCTTCACCGATAAACTCAGCAAGTGCTTCAACACTTTGTTTACGAAACAGTAAATCTGTTGGAAATTCCTGAGCAAAAATTTGTCTCATACGAGCAACCACTTTAATCGCAGCAAGGGAATGACCACCAATATCAAAAAACTTATCCGTCACACTGATACTAGGTTGCTGCAAAATCTCTTGCCATAACTCGCAGAGTGTTTGCTCAGTATCATTACGAGGTGCCACATAAGTACGAAGAGATTTTTGTCGCGCTTGCTCTAACAAATTGTGTCTATCCACTTTGCCATTCGCATTCAAAGGCAGGTATTTAACGCCAATTAACTGAGTCGGTACCATATAATCAGGCAGCTGCTCTGCCAACCAAACTTTAAGAGCCTCTTCATCTAGAACACCGCCCACATAAGGTACAGCAAAGGCGACTAAATGCGCTTGATCCCCCTCTCCTTGTAGTAATACTGAGCTGTGCTGGACAGTTTGATGAGATGCTAGAAGTGATTCAATTTCTTCCAACTCCAAACGAAATCCACGAATTTTAACCTGCTGATCCGCTCTACCAAGAATATCAATACTGCCATCTGCGCGACGCATGGCAAGATCACCCGATTGATAAAAGCGTCCACCAGCAACAAAGGGGTTTGGAAGATAACGGTCCGAAGTAAGATCAGAGGCATTCAAATAACCTCGACTTAGGTTAGACCCAGCAATATACAGCTCACCAACTTGTCCAGATATCACAGGGGTCATTGACTGATCTAAAAGGTAAACTTGCGTATCTCCCATAACCCCCCCGAGAGCAGCATCACCCGTATCTAAATCAACTTCATTCCACAATACCCCTACTGTCGTTTCGGTCGGGCCATAATGGTTAAACAGCTTACAACTCATTAACTCATCATCTTGATACGCTTTTAATTGAGCCAAAAGGCCATCACTGATTCGCTCACCACCTAGCACTAAAACTTGTTTTGGTAATAAAGCACTCGCATCAGAACCACTCAATAGCGCCGATAGATGAGAAGGAACAATTTTCAGACAATCTAATGGAGATTGTTCATAATACTTGGCCAAAGCGGTAGCGTCGGTACTTTCTTCACGCCCAATAAGATGCACACATCCACCTTGTAACCAAGCAGGAAACAACATGGTATTGCCTAAGTCCGCCATCAAAGAAGAAACAAGACCATAGTGCCCTTCTTTAGGTAGCTCTAATGCCCTAATCGCAGATTGACTATAGTGAAGAATATTTTCATGGGTGACTTGAACGCCTTTTGGCTTTCCTGTTGAACCAGAGGTATATAACAAATAGGCAAGATTACTGGGTTTTATATTCGCTAAAGTAAGCGACAATGTATCAGTGAGAGCCACAGTCTCTTCATAAGGTATTTCTGTAACAAGCTGAGACCAAGCCATCACTTCACTTTCATGCCCTTCTTTGAGTAAGACATCTGCAGAGGCTTTAACTGCCTGATCTAAATTGCTCTGAGCTACATCAGATGTGACAATCACAACGGCTTTAGCATCGTTCAAAATACTTTCGATACGCGCCTTAGGTAACTCAGGATCAATCGGCAAATACGCAGCGCCTGATTTCAACACAGCTAACATAGCAAGAACCAGCTCAGCGCTACGAGGCAAGCACAAGGCGACAACTGTTTCTGTTTTTACTCCCACTCTTACTAAATTCGTTGCAACAAGATCACTTTGGCGATCTAAATCTGCATAACTTAATAAGCTATCCCCCTCTCTTAACGCTGGCGCATCTGGATTATGTGAGGCATGTTGACGGATGCTCTCAACTAAACCTAATGTCAGGTCATGTGCTTTATCATCAGCATCATGTACATAAGAGCTAACAAGTGCGTTTTGCTCACTCTCAAGTAATGCGTTCAAGCAACCCAAAGGCTCATTTGGCGCACTCAAAGCTTGCTCCAGCATGACAGGTAATCTTTCTACTAAACAAACCATGGATAAAGCGCTGTATTTGCTCTCATCATAAGTCAGGACCCATTCACCAGCCCCACTTTCTGTGGCAACAAGCTGTAGTTGTAATGCATCCCCTTTAGGCAGGTACGCGCTAGTTTCAAGATTCCCAAGACTAGATTGCGTCACAAATTGAAAATTCACCGAATAGGCATTAACAACAGTCTCAGACACCTGTTGCACATATTCTTGATATTCAGCCTGCTCATCTAATAAAGGCTGAAAGCCCATGAGTGCTTTTTCCAAGCTCATTGCAGAGATATCGTAGAAAGGCACAGGCAGTCTCTGCTGCACCAAGCCAAAGCAATCGTCTAGCTCTTCATAATCGTCTCGACAATCATGATAATGACTTAGTTGGAATTGCTCTCGACCACTGACTCTTTGCAATAATGCGGCCCATGTGATTAACCCAATCGTCTGTGGCTCAACCTCCATTGTCTCAGATTTTTGCACTAGAAGGTTTTGCATTTCCTGGGAGAAAGGCACTCGCACACTTGCTGCTTTGCTTTCTGTTTTTCCTTCAACGCTTTTCTCTAGATTTCTGTCAAAACTGGCTAGACGTTCGTTCAGCTCAATACCAGGCAGATCCTGCCACTGAAAGCCTTTCCAGAAAGACACGGCATCCGCCGCATCTTCATCTTCTTGCAGTTCATTAATCCAGTTTGCATAGTCTAAATACTGCATTTCTGGCTCAATATCCGCTTCACGATCGCCTATTAGCACTTCACGAATACGCGCTGCCGTCCCTTCATCCAGCACAAGTTCTGAACCAATAAGAAGTAATCTATTTTGGCTATCTTCCCATTCTGAAGCTTGCACAAACCAAGCCAATAAATGCGGCTTCTCTGCTGCAAAAGTTTGCTCAGCTTTCACTTCGAGTTGTACTTTTTTGTCAGTCGATGCGCTGTTGTTAATGTCACCATTAGTAATGCCATTATTAACATCATCATTTTGAACAAGAGACCAATTTACACGCGCCGCCTGAACCTGTTGACGCAAGACATTGAAACCCTCAGGTATACTAAAATCTGTCGTTAAAGCTTGCTGGTTTTCCACCAAGATACGAAGACGTGATTCAACCTCATCTGAGACAGCATCCCCAAGGTTTAACCAGAAGCGTCTATATTTTGGCGACTCATCACCCTTCACTATAAGACTTTGTTGATAAGTAAGTGCGACACCCGCTTGATTATTGTCGTAGCTCATAATACTTCTTCCTTAACCTGAGTTTGGGCCTCAGCATTAACCTTTTCTTCTAGCTGCTCTCTATGGTAAATATCCCCCATAGCAACGGCCATTTTACGCGTCCCTTCAAACGGGTCTCTAGCATGAGCTGCCAACATATTATCCAACATAACAACATCACCATGACGCCAATCGAAACGCACTGCATTGGCTTCGTATAACTCGCTAATTAAATCAACGGTTGCTTGCTCTAATGGTTCACCATCCCCGTAATAAACATTGCGAGGTAAACCTTCTTCTCCTGCAACAGACAAGAAATGCTCACGAATATCAGCCTCCAAGAAGCTATAATGGTGCAACTGTATTTGATTAAAAAAGCTCATTTCACCCGTCACAGGATGGCTGATCACAGCAGGACATACCTGACTAATACGTAAAGTATCTTCTCCATACCATTCAAATTCGATATTGCCCTCACGACAAATAGCTTCAACCTGAGCGCGATCTTCTGTCTTAAAGAAATGCTGCCAGCTCACATCCAAGCCACTAAAATTACGGACGTATTTAAGCTGTTTTTCTTGTAGCTTCTTACGCACAGCTTCTGGTAATTTTTGGTATAAGGCACGGCAATCCACAATCGGCGTACAACCGCCTGATTCAGCCGCAATCTCACAGTAGAACCATTGTCGACGAGGCCACTTATGCTGATGAGAACTTTCGTTATGGAACATGATCATTTGATCATTGGGATAAGGTGTCGACTGATAGATTTTCTCACCCACTTCTTTCTTTGGAAGATCCCCGTATTGTCCAAATAACTCGGGGTAAATCCCCTCGCAGAAACGCTCAAACTCAACGGGTGTTGGCAAATTGAAGCCACGGAATACGATACCACCATGCACTTCTAACCATTCCATAATCAGAGCTTGGTTAGCTTGTGCCCATACATTAGGATCAAGACCTTTTTCATTGCTCTCCACTAACAAAGGAAAAGGTGCGTCATCATTTAAAGGGCGAGTACTCACAAGAGGCACTTTCACCGCTGGCGCCTCTTTGGTTTTTTTCATTTTACTAAGCTTGTTTAGCTTACGTTTTGTTGGAGATTTTGTGTCCATATTAGGGTTACCGTCTGCATTTTTTGTTAAAGCACTTCGTTTTAAAGACAGAAGAGGCACATTGATGTTTTTGACAATATTCTCAAGCAAGGCGAGTAAATCACGGCCTAAACGCTCCATTGTCGAAGTTTCGAAAAGTGACGTTCGATACACCCAGCGTAATGCCAGCTGCTCTCCCTTAGTCGTCGTTTCTTCACTGGCAAACAAAGCCATATCAAATTTAGAATGCTGTTGAACATTCATTCTTGGAGTGACTTGTAAATCACCTAAATCCTGTCGTGCATTAGGTGTATTTTGCATCACTAACAGCGCTTGTATTAGTGGGTGACTTCCCTGTATACGGGCAGGCTGTACCGCTTCGACAACACGATCAAATGGAGTATCTTGATAGCTAAAACCTTCAAGGCAAACTTGACGAACCTGCTGTAGATAATCTTCGAAAGAATGCATTGAATTAGGCTTCATACGCAGTGCGATTAGGTTGACGAAGAAGCCAATAATGTTCTCCGTATCGCCATGATCACGGTTGGCAACATCTGTTCCCATTACGATATCCTGTGATCCTGTTTCTAGATGCAGTTGCGCCGTATAAGCGGCCATCAGCAGCATAAACAAGGAACAACCTTGCTCATTCGCTAACTGATTAAGCGATGCGGTTAATGCCTCAGGAATAAGCAAATCTACCGCGCCCCCCTGGTCTCCAGCGGTTGCAGTACGAGAGCGATCTAAAGGTAGCGCCAATTGCTCTGGCATCCCCGTCAGGTGGCGACGCCAGTAGTCTAGCCCTGCTTGTTGTTTGGCACGGACCTCTTCGCTGCCTTGCCAAGCGGCGTAATCCAAATATTGAACAGGCAAGCTTGCTAAAGCCACACTTTGGCCCTGAATAGCTTGCTGATAAGCCTCAATAAGATCATTAATCAGCAAAGCCATTGACCAACCGTCTGAGGCAATATGATGCTGCACCAGCTGTACTAACCAACGGCTTTCACTTAGTTTGTAGAGTACAAGTCGTAAAGGGCTTTCAGCAGTTAAATCAAATGGCGTATTTGATGCTTCAAGGATCAAATCACCCACTATCACTTCACGTTGAACAGGACCTTCAGCAGTAAGGTCAACAACAGAAAAAGCAGGGGTTAAATCAGAATCAACACGCTGATACCCTTCGCCATTGGCATCCGCATGGTAGGTAACGCGTAAAATTTCGTGGCGCTCTGTAACAGCATAAAGCGCTGCTTGAATAGCATCCGTATTCAGTCCATTAGTTACTGTTTTTCCTAGTTCCGCTTCTGACTTACCTTGCGGTTTGTCGTCTAATTGAAGCGCCAGCTCGACCACACTACTCATATTGAAGCTTGCATCATTTTTCTTCAGTTGTTGCATAAACCAAAGTCGACGCTGCGCATCTGATAATGGCATCTTTTCTTGACGTTGTACTAATGGGATAGACTGATCAGAAACGTGATGCGAAAGCAAAGACAGGTGCTTTGCTAACTCGCTCAAAATAGGTGTTTCAAACAAAGTTTTCAGCGATACGTCATAACCTTGAGCACGCAAACGAGAACGCACCTGTGCAGCCATCAGTGAGTGACCACCAAGATTGAAAAAGTGATCTTGCTTATTTACTGTCTCTAAGTTCAGTAACGCCGTCCAAATATCACTGACAATGACTTCGTATTGGGTCAAAGCTTGCTCAGCTTGATCATTTAACGCTTTCTCACTTACCTCATTTAAACCAAACTGGCTTGTGACAGAAAGCTCACGTTTAGACAGTGCATTCCTATCTACTTTGCCACTGGCATTTAACGGCAAAGACGATAGCCATTCATACCCTTGTGGCAACATGTACTCTGGCAAAATTAAGGCTAATTCAGCTTGTAGTTTTTTGATGGTTTCTAAGGACTCAAAAGCTGAATGAGAATCCAACTCTGAGCTAGGCTCTGAAGTAGGCACAGCAACACACCAAGCAATCAGTCTTTCTTTTTCAATGGTAACGGCAGCTTGTTTAATATTTGGATTAGTTAAAAGTGCGGCCTCAATATCACCCAGCTCAATTCTAAATCCTCTTAACTTCACCTGCTGATCCACTCGTCCAACAAAATACAAGGTGCCATCTGCCAAGTGTTTAACCAGATCACCTGTGCGATACAAGCGACCCCCATCACCAAATGGATTTGGTAAAAAGCGTTCTGCGGTTAAATCCGCTTGCCCTTGATAACCTCGAGCAACGCCTTCCCCTGCAATATACAACTCACCAATGACACCCTGTGGAACAGGTTGTAATTGCGCATCCAGTACATGCAAATCATTATTCAACAAAGGTGCGCCAATGGGTGTCAGTGGCAAAGATGTATCTTGTACCAAGTAAGAGGATGACCAAACTGTCGTTTCTGTTGGTCCATAGACATTAATCAAATCTCGACATTGACGTTTTAGCTTGCTTGCCAACTCACTGTCTAATGCCTCACCACCCGCGAGCGCCACGACATTAGATAATGCATCATCCGACACCTCATCTAACAAGCGCCAACCAGACGGCGTTGCCTGTATCAAATCAATATCATGCTCTAATATTAAGCGACCAATTTGCTCCCCATCACGACGCGCGTCCTCATCAGCCAAAATAACAGCGGCCCCATTGGCAAGCGGTAAGAAAAGCTCTAGTCCTGCAATATCAAAGGTAATTGTGGTGAGTGCTAAGACTTTATTGAAAGGCGGTAAAACACGCTCCATCGCTCGCAAAAAGTTCGCAAATTGACGACGCTCAAGCTGCACTCCTTTTGGCACACCAGTCGAACCCGATGTATATAGGGTGTAAGCAAGAGACTGCTCCGGCACGACTAGCGCGGTATTAAGATTTGATTGAGTCGATAATTCTTCAGTGAGCGCATCCAAACTAATCGGAGTTAAACTATCAACGTCTAACGCTTCGAATGTCTGAATCGTGGTGCTGTCACATAAACAAAGTGTTGCACCCGAACGCTCAGCTATCATAGATAAACGCGCTTTTGGTTGAGCTGGATCGAGTGGCACATAGGCTGCACCGGCTTTTTGAATAGCTAAAAGAGCCACTAAAAGCTGACTATTTCTTGGCAAGCAAAGTGCGACTAAAGGTTCAGATAAGGGTTCTGATATGCCATTTTTTCTCACACCTTGCCCTATCAACCAATGGGCTAAACGATTTGCCTCATGGTTTAACTCTCGATAAGACAGCGCTCTATCACAAGCCTGTAAGGCTAATGCATCTGGCGTCGCTTCAACTTGGACTTCAAAACGTTGAATGAAAGCATCTTGCGAGTTTACTGAGTAAACAGCACCTTGCGCTTGGCCTTGTGCCATAGAAGGCAGTTGTAATTCGTGTAGCGCTTTTCTCACAGCACCATCAACACCCACCATTTGAGAGATAACAGCTTGATAGTCTTCAAAAATCTGTGTCACTGTCGCTTCAGAAAATACATCTCGATTGTATTCAAGCTGAACCCCAAGACTGTCTTGGCGGAACAGATTCAAACTCAGCTCGCTTTTACTGCTGATGTGCGTTTGCTCTATGGCTTCGATGGCTAAACCAGGTAAAGCAAGCTTTCTTTGCCCTTTTGTATCCACTTGATAATTAAACAATGTTTGGAACAAGGCAGGTCGCGCCATATTACGTTCTGGCTGCATAATCTCAAGTAAGCGCTCTAACGGAATCGATTCGTTAAGGTCTTCCATGGTGCGAGTCGCTGTCGCAACTAACCACTCATCTAATGGCAAACTGGCATCAATTTGACTGCGACACACCATGGTATTGATAAAAACACCGACCATATTCTGAGTCTGTGAATCATCTCGGCCAGAAACAGGCACACCAACGGCAAAATCATCTTGACCACTATAACGCCATAACAAAAACTTCCATGCGGCAAACAATAATTGGAATGGAGTAACGTTTAAGTTTTGCGCTTTCTGATCTAATTGGGCGATTAACTCAGTTGGTATAACACCTTCTACTCGGGCGCCATTATCTGTTTGCACTTCTGGATAAGCATAATCTGTCGCCAATGAAATCGTTTGAGGCATTTCTGTTAAACGTTCAAGCCAGTAAGACTCAACGCCAGAGGTTTGTTCTGCTTGTTTGGAACCAACCCAATCAATATAGGTAGTGCCTTCTGATTGACTAGACTCAAGCAGCTCAACTGAATGACCCGCAAGGCTTTGCGAGTAAAAAGCGAGGAACTCTTGTACTAACAAGCCCATTGACCAACCATCAGTCGCAATATGATGAATATTGATCAAAAGCTGATACTCAGGAAGAGAATCAGTACCCGGCAAGCAAAAGACATCCAAGGACCATAATAAGCCCGTTTCTAAATCAAATACGTGATTTTCCTTCTCTTCAACCAAGTTATCCAAACTAGCGTAAGACACTTGATGACAGGTAAAAGGAGAATCAACTTGATTCATTACTTGCTCAATTGGCAGTACCTGCTGCACAACTTGATCATCTTGACTGATAAAGCTTGTACGTAGAATGTCATGCTTATTCATAATGGCATGACAGGCGACTTCTAGCGCTTTAAGGTCCAGCTCACCCTTGATAGACAAGCGTTGCATTACATTCCAAGCACTGCTTTCTGGCGCAATTTGCTGCATAAACCAGATACGTCTTTGCGCATCAGATAAAGGCTGAGGTTGGCTTCTATCGACTCGCTTAAGCGAAGTTTGCTGCAAAGAAGAAGCCTTTTGGCTCTTATCTACTTGGTTCTTATCTATTGAAGCAATAGCAACGTCTTTGGCAGTTTCACCCTTATCAGAAGCAGCGTCAGACAATACATTAGCCAAAGCCATTGGCGTTTTATGTTGCGCCAATAATTTAGGAGACAAGGTCACCCCTGCAGTTCGAGCACGAGCAATTAATTGCAAACTCAGGATTGAGTCACCACCGGCTTGATAAAAATCGGCATTATGATCAAGCTCTGCCTTACTCAAAATATCTCGGTATAAATCCCTCAACTTGATAGCCACTGGATCTACCACAGAGTCTTCAACATCCGCTTCAGGTAATGGAAGACAAGATGCCATTGCCCTCAAGGTGCGATGCTTCATCACATTAAGCGGCGTCAAAACAGCACCTTGCTGTCGTGCTAAGCCAATAAGTTGAAGGCTTAGAATCGAATCACCACCTAGCGCATAAAAATCATCATCTAAAGCAACCGCATCAATTCCAAGCAACTGACACCAAATACCCGCTAATAAGGTTTGGTTAACATTCATCTGCAAAGCATCACTTTGCATTCCTGTATCAGTGGATGATGGCTTATTTTGTTGCTCTTCCCGATCAAGCTTGTCTAACTGAAGCCTCTCTAATTCAAAAGAAGCTTGATCAATTACTTTTTTACGATCTATTTTGCCGTTCGCGTTAAGCGCTATCTTGTCCACAAAAACAAGATTATCAGGCACCATGTAATCCGGCATGGCAGACTTCATACGAACCAATAATTCATCGGCTGTTTTGCTCTCATTGATATCCGTGTTTATATCTGTGCTTATATGCGTATTGGAGAGTTCAATGGCTGCAATTAATAAGGATCGTCCGTTGCGTTCAAGCACAAGCGCAGAAGCTAGAGAAACCTCAGCCTGAACTTGCAGCCAACCACTGACTTCACCTAACTCTAAACGATAACCACGTCGCTTAATTTGATCATCTAATCGGCCAAGGTACTCAAACACCCCTTGATTATTAAGGCGAGCTCTATCACCTGTTCGGTAATATCTTTGATTTGTGGCGCTGTTTGAAGAGCTAGCAACACTTTCTACAAAAGCTGCATTCAAATCCTTAGCTGCGGTTTGAGCTTGAGCATCCCCTTTTACAAAGTAACCGTTAGCCAGTTGCGGACCGCTAATACAAAGTTCACCCATTGCCCCTTGAGGTAATAAAACGCCGTTTTTAGCGCGAATTTCTAAACAAGATTCAGGTAAAGCTCGACCCAAAGGCGCAACCGAACTCATCCCTTCAAAAGAGTCAGTAATTTGATCATTCAGTTCGATATAACTCACGCCGACCGTAGTTTCACTCGGGCCGTAATGGTTGAAGACTGCCATGTCTGGCGCAAGGCTATGAAGCTGATTTAATAAGGCCTCATCCATCCCTTCACCACCACTGATCAAGGCACGCTTTGGCAATATGTCAATTGGAGAAGAGACACTCAGTAGACCTTTCAAATGAGAAGGTACAATTTTTAGATAATCCGCTGGATGCTGACGTAAAAATTCCGCTAATTCAGGTGGATTAAAAGCAAGCTCTTCTTCTGGTAGCAATAAGGTTTGCCCCTGATAAAGTGCTGCTAGCACAGAGGTTAAGCCCAAATCTGCTGCCACGGTCGCCAGCGTTAACCAACGCCCATCCTCTACAGAAAGAACCGCTTGAGAGATAGCTGCTGAATAATGGGCTAGTGCACCATGAGAAACTAATACGCCTTTTGGTTTGCCTGTTGAGCCAGAGGTATAAAGAATGTAAGCAATGTCTTCAGGTGCTATGCCCTCAGAAGCAAGGTCAAGAACCGAGATATCAGCGGTAGCAGTCTCATCACTTTGTACGTTTAAGTCATTCCATGGGGCCAATGAAAGGCTAGAAACACCTTCACTTTGCCCATTTTCGATACTAAATAGCCACTTAGTGTGCTCAGAGTAAGAAGCATCACTTGGCAACAGGGCGTGAATCACTAATGAAGTATTTGACTCTTCTACCAAGTCTTTAAGTCTTTGCTCGGGCTGTCTTGGATCTAACATCAAAGCAATGGCGCCTATACGCCAACAAGCAAGTAAACTGGCTATTTGACGTGCTTCTCTTGGCATTAAGATGGCAACGTTATCGCCTTTTTTGATGCCTTTTTGATTAAGCTGAACCACAAGGTTTGTCACAACTTTATCAAGTGCTTGATAGGTAATTTGTTGCTTGCCAGTATCGAGCGCAATACGCCCATTGTGTTCAGACTTTGACCAATGTCCCATCACCTGATTCATCAATTGAGCCTTATGAGATAAGGTCTCGCCAAGCTGATGACTTAAGCCTGATGTCAATGCAACCTCAGATAAACGTATCATTGGCTTAGCTAAAGTCTGCACTAATATCTGTTCTAGATGATTAAGCAAACGAGCCACTGTTTTCGCATCAAACAGCTCAGCGCTATACTCCATCTCAAGGCGAATATCACCGCCTGATGGCTCCAACACTCGTAAGGTTAAATCAAAGCGTGCATGTCGCTGCTCTGGCACTATGATATCAACTTGTGTACCAGGTAAGCTAACACTCTGACTGTCAGGCAATGCCACATGGACAAACATGACTTGAAACAGAGACTGGGCCGCTTCTGCTACTTTTTCGTCATCAGATTTAAGCAAGTCGTGTAACTGCTCAAGCGGTAAATCTTGATTATCAAAGGCACCGGCTGTCACGGTTTGAGTGCGCTTCAACGCCTCATCAAAACTCGGATTAGCATCCAACTGTTGGCGCAATACGAGCGTATTTAATAAAGGCCCGACCAAGGGTCTAAGTTCTTCTCGACCACGGCTTGCAACAGAACTACCAAAACAAAAATCGGTTTGTTGGCTGTAGCTTGATAACAACCAGCTAAAAGCCGTTTGAAAATAAATATACAGGGTATTATTGGTGTCATTGACCCTTTTTCGTAGGGACTCTGAAAACTCATGGGGCAAGGTAATCCCTTGCACAGCACCTGCATAACTGCGTTCATGATTGGGTTTGCGTGTACGGTCAAAAGGTAAAGCTAATGATCTTTGGGCGCCCTCTAAGTTTTGCTTCCAATAATCACACTGGCGCTGATAATCATCCCCTTCCAGCCATTCAGCTTGCCAACTGGCATAATCCGAATATTGAATCGCCAGCTCAGGTAATTGCAATGCCTCACCCTGAGTGCTCTTACTGTCTACTGCAGCACTATAAAGTAAGCTAAGTTCCTGATTTAATTGCTGAGATGACCAAGCATCGAAGGCCACATGATGTATGGTGAAGAACACCCAATAACTCACATTATCATCAGTCTCAGAGCTATTTTTCAAAGAGACATCTTCAAAGGACTCATCTTCCAAGGACACTTGATAAAGCTCGACTCTTAAGGGGTGTTCATTACCTAGGTCAAAAGGCACCTCAAGTTCTTGCTCATACTGTGTTTGATACCAGTTTTTCAGTGCAATATCATTCGCCAAGGAAACGGCTTTTGGCGCTAATGATAAGTTAGGTGCTGGTATCACTTCAGGTGTCCAGCTTCCCCTATCATCCATAATGTATCGAGTGCGTAATACTTGATGACGCTCAATAAGGGCTGTAATGGCTTGCGTTAGTGCCTCTATATTTAAGCCATTATCAAATCGCAGTACCGAGCAAAGGTTATACAGCGCCCTAGTTGACATCTGTTCTGCAACTAAAAAGCGCTGCTGAGCCAATGACAATTGTGTGCCCGATTGCTCTGTCGGTACAATAGGTAGTTGCCAACTATCAATACCTTGTTGGGCAAGTTTTTCACGAAATAATTGCCTTTTTTCTTTAGGAAGGCTCGCTAAACGTTTCGCGATGTCTAAATAGCGTGTTTGTTTCATATCAAAAAGTATTCCTAATCTTCAAATTCACTGAGCAACTGATCCATAAAGTCCAGCTCATCATCTTGTTGCTCATCAGAGCCAGTAATTTGTTCTGCTAATGCAGCAATTGTCGGTTTCTCAAAAAGGGATTGCAGTGCCAAACGAATGCCAAACTCGGCTTCCACTTTCGCGATCATTTGCATAGCCAGTAAAGAGTGACCACCTAGTGCAAAGAAGCTATCTTCTGCTCTTGGTGAGGTGCCAAGTAATGCCTGCCAAATATCAGCAAGACAGTGTTCAACATCCCCTTCTAGCGCGCGGCTTTGCGCCATATTTGATGTGCTTTGAATCTCAAGTTCTGAGGCTTGAGAAGTCAACGCTTTACGATCAATTTTACCGTTACTGTTAAGGACAAACTCACTCACACAAACACACTGGTAAGGCACCATGTAAGCAGGTAGCTCAGCCTCTAATCGTTCACGCATGGTTAGGCTGGAGATACTTTCTTGTGTTTGCAGGAAGGCCACTAAACGCTGTTTATCATCTGCAACGACAACAGCCTCAGACACGCCCTCAAATTTGCGCAAGCTGTTTTCAATCTCACCAAGCTCGATACGGAAGCCACGAACCTTAATCTGAAAATCACTGCGACCAATGTATTCAAGCACGCCATTCACACCAAGACGCACAAGATCGCCCGTTTTATATAAACGTGAGCCATCTTGGCTAAATGGGTCTGGCATAAAGACGCTCGCAGTAAGATCTGGGGCATTTTGATAACCACGTGCCACACCTTCACCCGCTATATACAATTCACCGGTTGCACCAAGTGGCACAGGCTGCAAATGATCATCCAATATGTAACAGCGGTTATTCAGAATAGGCGTACCAATGGCAGCCACACCGTCTTCGCTTATGCCTTTTTCAACAACACCTTTCTCATTGAACGAAAGAGTCGTTGACCATATTGTGGTTTCAGTTGGCCCATAGGCATTGACTAGAGTGACACCTTTTTCCATCAGCTTTTTAGCCAGATAGTTAGGTACTGCCTCTCCTCCAACAATGCCTTTCAATGCTGGCCAAACAGCGTCATTCTTGGTCAATAGCATTTGCCAAGTTGTCGGCGTCGCCTGAAAGACTGTGGCTTGACTGAGCAGCTCAAACAAAGCATCAACGTCCATAGTTTGCTGGCTATCAGCTAACAAGAGCGTCGCACCTTGTAATAGCGGTAAGTAGATTTCGAGGGCACTAATATCAAATGAGGTAGTCGTAACCGCCAACCAAGAATCCGTTTCAGAAATGGCGATTTTTTGTCCCATACCATGAAGGAAGTTCGCTAAGTTACCTCGACTAATAGCCACCCCTTTAGGCTTACCCGTAGAGCCCGAGGTGTAAATCACATAGGCTAATTGGCTATAGTGAATGCTTCTAGATGGGTTTAGATTCCAATCATGATTGATCAAAACACCCTCTTGATTGAAGGCTAAACCACCTTCACTAGGAAGGGAGTTCAGAGAAAGTACATCAACACTAGAGTCAACCAAACCACTGTTTTCTTTCTGAGTGATTAACAAACTAGGTTTTGCATGCTGACAGATATAACTCAGCCTTTCTGCAGGTTGAGCAGGATCAAGTGGAACATAAGCCCCCCCAGCCTTTAATACAGCTAGATGAGCAATCAGCACTAGCGGGCCACGATCAAGCAAGATAGCCACTTTTTGCTCTGCCCTTACCCCTTTATCCATCAGATAATGAGCAAGTTGATTAACCTCAGAATTTAAGCGACGATAACTCATAGATTCATCATGGAAGCGAATAGCGATCGCCTCTGGCGTGCTTTCCAACTGTGATTCGAAACGACGGACCAAGTCATAATCGTCTTTCAGCTCACCGCTTGTATCATTAAAGCCTTGTCCTAACGTCTCGTCTAAATTGCCATTTAAATGGCCATCTGATTCGGACAATATCTCTATTTGACATAAGCGTTTTTGCGGCTCAGACAGCATGCCTTTCAACAGGTTTAGATAGTGGCGAGCGTAACGCGCTATGGTGTCTTGCAGGAATAATTCGCTGCTGTATTCCAACACACAGAACCATTCACTTTCGCCTTGCTCAATCTGCATTCCGATTTCACTCAACGCTGTACCTTCATCTAACTTGATTCGTTCAGTAGTGAAGCCAGCAAAGTGAGAATCTGAATCCAATTGAATCAGATTAAATAGAGACTGGAACAAAGGTGCACGGCCGTTATCTCTTGGTAAATCAAGTGCTTCAACCAGCTGTTCAAAAGGAAGATCCTGATTTTGCTGCGCCTCTGTCAGAGTTTGCTGTAGACGCTCCCAGCTTGTTTCCACACTATCCTGTAACGTAAGTGGCGCTTTAACCACTTGGGTAGAGGCAAAATAGCCAATTAATTTGCCGCTATAAGCCTGTTGACGATTCGCCACTGGGATACCAATCTGAATATCATCTTGGCCACTGTGACGAGACAGCAATAACTGCCATGCATTAAGTAAAGGAACAAAGGCTGTCACCTGACGTTGTGAACTTTGCTGCTTTAGCTGAGCCACCAGATTCTCAGGTAACTTGAAACGATAACGCTGACCTTCAGAACTCAACTGTTTTGGTCGAGGGAAGTCCGTCGGCAAGTCCAATAACGGCTGCTCGCCTGCTAGTTTCTCTTTCCAATAGTTAAGCTGCTGCTGAAGCGTGTTACGGGTTTCAGAACCTTGCCACCAGCTTGCATAATCACCAAATTGATAAGGCAGTGATTCACGTTCTTCAATATTGAGTACATCTGCCACTGAGTCAGAATACAAAGCCTGCAACTCATCAAAGAAGACTTTTAAAGACCAAGCATCTGCAATGAGATGGTGCATACACAGCTGTAAAACATGCTCTTCACCTTGCTCAGATTCAAGCACGTCTAAACGCCATGGTGGCTTTTCTTCTGGGGTAAATGCTTGATTAGATAAATCACGCAAAGTATCCACCAATAATGTCTCACTCGCCTGTTCAAACAAGCTCGAATCAAGAGTATGTACATTAAGCGGTACCATAAGATGACAAGTCTCTGTGCCAGCAAGTACTTCTTGATACAAGTCGCCGTCTTGCTCTACAAAAATAGTACGTAGGCTATTTTGCTCTGACATTAATACGGCTAGCGCCTGTCGTAGGGCGGTTAAATTAAGCTTACCTTTCACTCTTAAAGATAAAGTCAGCTGATAAGCTCGGCTTGCACCGCTGAACTTTTCTAAGAACCAAAGACGTTTTTGCGTCGCATGCATAGGAAACAGGTTCGCACCTGATGATGCTTCAGCCATCTTACGAGACGGGATAATGAAAGGTCGGCTATCATCTGTCGACTGTTCAAGCAGCTCAATCTCTGCCGCTAGAGACATTAAGGTCGGCTTTTCAAATAGGCTACGAAGCGGCACATCCACCGCAAAGTCTTCTGCCAAAGCCGCCACAATACGTGCAGCTAATAGGGAATGACCACCGAGCGAGAAGAAATTATCTTCACGGGCAATGTCCATTTGCTCACTGTTATTATCAAGAGTCTTATCAACAAGCTCATCAGTGCGACCCAACAAGACCTGATTCCATATGCCAGCAAGACGTTTTTCCCAAAGGCTTTGAGGGGCTGTTCTCTCGCCGGTTTGAGACTGCGCACTCGCCAAACTCGGAAGAGCCAAAGTCTGTAGTGCTGCTCGGTCTACCTTGCCATTGGCATTTTGTGGCAAGACTTCTAGCCATTGCCACAAAGTAGGCACCATATATTCAGGCAGACTCTTGGCAAGATGCTCGCGCAAGGCAGTAGATTCGTCTTGCTCACCGCTCCAATAAGCGACTAATTTTGCTTGATCACCTTTGCCCTCTAACAAGACAACCGCATTATCAACACCATCAAGTTGAGGCAACAAGGCTTCTATTTCACCTAGCTCAATCCTGAATCCACGCAATTTCACTTGGAAGTCATTTCGTCCTAGATAATCTAACGTGCCATCAACTCGACGACTCACTAAGTCACCTGTCTTATAGAAACGTTCATGTCCAGCAAGTGCAGCGCTATAGGGATTAGCAACAAAGGCTTTTTCGGTTAAGTCAGCGGCCTTATGATAACCAAGACCTACACCGTCCCCACTCAAATAAAGCTCACCGGTTACACCCACAGGCACAGAACGCATTGCGCCATCTAAGACATGGGCAGATAACCCTTTTACTGCCTTACCGATTGGTAGCGTTACACTCGCTGTTGCACCATCACAATCAGCAAGTGTGACAGGATGGAAGGTAGAATAAACCGTCACTTCTGTCGGGCCATAGCCATTAATCAGCTTTGCGCCACGCATCAAAATTTGACGACCTAGTTCTGCGCTCAAGGCTTCACCACCAGCAATTGCCGTCACCCCATCAAGGGAGCGACGAGAGCGAGCTAACAACATACTCCAAGTGGCAGGTGTTGCTTGCATTAAGCTGACAGGGGTGTGATTTGCAGACGCATCAAGCAACTGATCCAAGAGACGAGGATCTTTCGCTTGTTCATTGGTTGCGACCAAGATGCTGGCGCCCTGTGTCAATGGATACAAGAGCTCAACAATGGAAATATCAAAGCAATAGGTTGTCAGAGACAGTACCTTGTCCTTCGCAGAAAGCGGAACACGGCCTGATAACTCACGGCATAAATGCCCAAGGTTATCGATACTGATCTCCACCCCTTTCGGTCGCCCTGTTGACCCTGATGTGTACAGAATATAAGCCAGTTGATCTGGCTTTTCTGTCTGAATCAGCCGTTGCTCTTCTGTTACTTGGCTATCGTTACCATCATTGGCTAATTCAACCCAAGTCTCAGCACCTATAGCCAAACAAGCTAACTCAGGCTGAAGCTCTGTTACCTTGCTTTGATATTTCCCATTCACCAAACAGAGCGTTGGGCTTGAGTGCGCTAAAACATAAGCCATACGATCTGCTGGCCATTCAGGTTCAATCGGCACATAGGCAGCACCAGACTTAAGCACCGCCAAGATACACACCAACATATGTTGATCTCTGTCGACACAAAGAGCGATTCGATCACCTTGTTTGATGCCTGATTTCTGTAACTGAATCGCTAAACGATCACTATGCTTATCAAGCGTGGCATAAGTAAGCGGGCTTGAACCCGCTTCTCCACCTTGAACACCAATAGCATCAGGCTGATTTCTAACCTGCTCTGCAAACTGACTCAAAACACTCTTGGCCTTAGGAGTCAACTCAACGTCTAATATCTCAGCAGCAGCCGGTTGCCATAAATCCATTTGAGTCAGCTCAGACTCTGGGTTCTCAAGCATCCATTCCAAAATACGCTCAAAGTCATTCGCCATACGAATAACCGTATCTGGATGGAACAACTCAGTACTGTATTCAAAGCTTAAATTAAATGTCCCTTCATGGGCCTGTACATCCAGTTTAAAATCACATAATGCCGTTTCTGGACGGTTATCTATGGCATCTACCTCAAGGCCACCAAGATCTAATTGATCTAGCGCCTTACCAGACAGGTAATTAAACATGGATTGAAATAGCAGGTTATAGCTTGTCTGACGATCAACGCCCAACTGGTCAATCAAGTAATCAAAAGGCAAGTCTTGATTCGCTTGGGCTTGTTGCGCCTGCTCGACAATCGATTCAATTAACTGCTCAACACTTTGAGTCGGCGTTAGATCAGCGCGCTGTACCAAGGTATTAATGAAGCAACCAAATATATCTTGTGTCTGTGCATGGTGACGGTTAGCCACTGGCACACCAATCAGAATATCTTTTTGACCACTGTAAGCACCTAATAGCAACTGGAATGCCGCCATGGTAGAGGCAAAATGACTGCGCCCTGCCGTGCGATCAAAGTCAGTCAGCTTTTGGGCAATACTCGCTGACAAGGTGGTCACATAACGTTTGCCTTCTCCACTTGGCTGTTCTGGTCTTGGATAGTCGCTACTAAGGGATAAAACAGGCAGTGCTAATGACTCATCAGGCGTCGACTGCTCTTTTGGCTGAAGCTGCGTTTTCCAGTAGTCTAGTTGCGATTCTAAATGGCCATCATCCATCAGCTCTCTTTGCCAAAGTGCATAGTCTGAGTATTGTAATTCTGGGGCTACCAAAGCAACGGCTTGGTCATTCACAATGGTTTGATAAATTTTGCAGAACTGGTCAACCAAAAGACGCAAAGACCAAGCGTCAGCGATAATATGATGACAGTTAAATGCCAACACTTGGCTGTGCTCAAGCTCATACAAACTCACACGTAACAAAGGACCTTGATCCAATGAAAACGGCTGCATGGCATCCGCTTTGAGCGCTTTATCTAAGACTGCAGATTCAGATAAGGATTCATTCTCTGTTTCTAGGTGCGATACAGAAATTGAAATGTCACCCTTTGGTGAAATCACCTGAACAGGTTCACCCTGCTCAACGACAAAGTGAGTTCTCAGAATATCATGCTGAGAAATAATACTATTCAGGGCTTGCTCAGCCACAGTCACACTGAGTTTTTTGCCTTCAACCGTTTTATGAACTCGAATCGCTGCCGGTAAATTGTAAGCGGCACTTTCTGGGTCCAATTGCTGTAAGAACCACATGCGTTGTTGTGACCAAGAGAGTTTTACATTCTCATTTTGGCTGGAAGGCTTGTTATTCTCTTGCGCAGATTTCAGTGGTGGCAGTGCATTTTGCCCCTCATTCGCGTCAATCCAGCTCGCCAGTAAAGCAATTGTCGGCTGTTCAAATATACTTCGAAGGGGCACCTCTTGGCTCAATAAGCGCGTTAATTGTCCCGCCATTTGAGTGGCTAATAAGGAGTGTCCACCCAGCTCAAAGAAGTTGTCATGGATACCAATACGATCCAAGCCAAGCAACGATTGCCAAGTCTCACATAAGGACACTTGTAAATCCGTTTTAGGCGCAACATAGCCTGCCCCTAGTTGTTTGTTAAAGTCCACACTCGGTAGCTGCTTACGATCGACTTTACCGTTGTTATTACGAGGCAGTTTTGGCAAGCAAACAAACGCACTCGGTACCATGTAATCAGGTAAACCTTGAGCCACAAAATCACGCAGTTCGCTCCAGTTATTTTGCTCATTCTGCTCTTTTGCAGCACTATTTAGCGTCTCACCTGCTATGTATGCCACCAGCACTTTACCGCGTTTTTTGTCATTCGCCGCAAGCAATACCACTTCATCAACATCTGGGTGCTGAGCCAATCTAGACTCAATTTCACCCAACTCAATACGATAACCACGCACCTTAACCTGATAATCGACTCGCCCTACATATTGCAAACTACCATCTGCTAAGTAACGGGCAAGATCACCCGTACGATATAAACGCTCGCCATTATTCGAAAACGGATTCGGTAGGAAAACACCTGCAGTACGCTCAGGCTCATTAAGATAACCACGACCAATGCCCGTACCTGCCACGTAAATTTCACCAATCGCACCGATTGGCACCAACTCAAGGTCAGGGCTTAATAAATAAAGACGGTTATTCGCTGTTGCAGAACCAATTGGCACGTGCAGTACTTGGTCACTAAGGCGATCCACAATAGGATAAAAGGCAACATCATCTGAACACTCAGCCGGGCCGTAGGCATTCATTAAAGGAATAGCAGGATATTGCTCTATCCATTGCTGAGCCAATATGGGCGGTAAGGCTTCACCTGTTGGTAAGACCCATCTTAGTGTCGACAAAGACAACTTAGAGTCTGGTGTTTCAGTAGCAAGCATGCCTTGAATTAAGGCTGGCACTGGCTCTAAGACGGTGATACCACGACGATCAATTTCAGTGACTAATCGAGCAGGATCTTGGCTTATACAATCAGGCAGAATTTCGACTCTTGCCCCAAGAATAGGCGCAATCAAAAACTGCCAGACAGAGATGTCGAAACACTGAGAGGCAGTTTGAGCAATGACATCCTGATCGGTTAATTGCAAAGGCGCAAATTTACCCAGCATATTATTCAACATGCCATTTCGGGTCACCATGGCACCTTTTGGTGTTCCGGTAGAGCCTGAAGTGAAAATCACATAGGCTAGGTTTTGCCCAGCCAGCTTATGATCTGGCGTTTTAGCAGAATCAAAAACAAATTCACTGTTTATAGGAGAATCACAATTAGTAGACCATTCGCCTGCCTCATAGGTTGCGACACTCGGTTTATCAGCATCTAAATCTCTCTCTGACATGGCAGATTCTGACAAAGCACCTTCTGACAAAGCTTCTAGGGCCAAGCCTTCAAACTGACGATTAGCCAATACTAAGCTTGATCGGCTTTGTTTTAAGACTTGAGCAATACGTAATGAAGGATGACTAGGATCGAGTGGTAAATACGCAGCCCCAGATCTTAGTACCGCTAAGATCATGACCAGAAAATCGCTATTACGCTCACCTAACAGTGCAACCACGCTATCTAGTTTGACTCCTTGCTGAATTAAATTCTGAGTCAAGGCATTAACTCGTTGATTCAATGACTCATAGGTCAGTGTTGTTTCACCATCACTGACTACGATTTTATTTGGATTAGCTTTAACTTGCGCATCAAAACGCTCAATATAGCTCTCGCCCAAATCAAACTTGTCACCTTCAGACCATAGTTTTTGCTGCTCGACTTCTTCGGCTTGCAACATAGGCAATTGACTCAAAGTCGCCTTTGAATCAAGCGTCAACATAGACAGCAATAGGGTTTTAAAGTGGCCCAACATGATACTTACTGCATCATGGGAGAAGTCTTGGCCTTGATAGGTCAATTGCAAATGCAGAGACTCACCAGGAATAATCACCACAGTAATTGGGTAGTTAGTATGGGTTCTGTTAGTCGCATTTTGGACGATAAACTCAAGGTTTTCCTGACTCAAACCCGCATCCATTGGTGCGTTCTCAAACACGAACAAACTTTGAAATAGATCCTGCCCCTCAACATCGCTCCATTGTTGAATATCAGCTAAGGAGCTGGTTTCATGCTCACGCAAAGCAAGGTTTTCAGTTTGTAAGGCACGCAGCCATTCACCTAAAGAAGCGGTTGGGCTGACATTCCAGCGCAGCGGCAAAGTATTAATAAACAAGCCAACAATGGATTCAATACCTTCCATATGCGTCGGACGACCTGCCACAGTCACACCAAAAAGCAGGTCTTGCTCACCACTGTATCGGTTTAGCAATAACGCCCAAGCTCCCTGTATTAGGGTATTAAGCGTCACTTTATTTTGTGCCGCTAAAGCTTGTAGTTTGGCAGTGTCATCAACACTTAGATGCTCGACAAGGTCAACAACAGAATCAGCCTCTAAATATTGTTTAGGCTCACGGATACCAAGAGATGTAGGCACATCAAAACCAGCGAGCCTTTGCTGCCAAAAACCTTTGTGGGTATCAGCAGGTTGTTCACGTAGCCAACGAATAAAGTCTTGATAAGGACGTGGTTTTGGCAGTGTTACCAGCTCTCCTTTTGCAAAAGCACGGTAATAAGTCAAAAAGTCCATCATGATTAATGAGAAGCACCAAGCATCCATCAAGATATGATGATAGCTACGGACAAACTGATAACGCTTTTCATCCAGTTGAATAAGACGCACACGCATAACTGGCGCTTTATTAAAGTCCAGCTCTTCTTGTCTTTCTTGGGCTAACAGAGCTTCTAACTTTTGTTGCTGCTCTTGCTCACTGACACCACGCCAATCCATTAACTCAACAGGTAAATCAACGTCTTTAAAAACAACTTGCAAAGGACGCTTTTGTTGCTTCCAGACAAATGCCGTTCTAAGCAGTTCGTGACGCTGTACTACCGCATTCCAAGCTCGCTGAAACGCCTCAAAATCAAGAGATTCCATCTCCATAACGTGGCGATATTGTAGTAGATACATACCTTGTTCAGGGTTCATCAAGGTATGAAATAACAAGCCTTCTTGCATAGGGGCAAGTGGGTAAATCGATTCAATTTTATTCGACAAAGCATTCATTTCTGGTGATGCATGAGAAATTGAAGTCATTAGGTTCTTCATAGTCAGTCTTATGAGAGCTTTCGCTCTCAGGCCTCCAATTCTGCAAGTAAATCAATAAATTCCGCATCTGTGATGTCAGCGTCAGGAAAGTCTACGGCCGTCGCACGACCCGTATTTGGCTGGCAGCAATGCTCAATCAGCAAGACCAATTCATTCATATAGTTCTCAGCGATCTCAGGTACACAGGCATAAAGGTCATGGCTGTTTTCGCTATTTCCCTGTTGATTTGATGCTGGGTAAGTCCATTCAAGATGTAACTCACCCGACAAGATCACAGCATTAATATCTAAAACATGAGGTCGTAGTGCTGTCGCGGCTTTCATGCCAGGACATAAAGGCGTGGATAATGAGAATGGGCTATCCCCCGCTAATCCGTCTTGTTGCCCTAAATAGTTAAAGGACACAAAACTGTGACTTCTCTCATTAAAGGTTTGCTTAAAGCTTGGCTTGGCTGCTGCTTCTTGAGAGCCAGTGTCTGTACCATCGCCAGAGAGACTCAAATACCTTAATAGGCCATATTCCAAGCCTTTTTCCGGTAGGCGGCGCAGTTGCTCTTTGTTGTGAATCAATGCAGATTCCCAGTCCACTACGGCAGATAATTTCTGCGGGAAGCGGCTAGTAAACCAACCAATACTGGTGGATAAATCCAAGTCACTGTCACCAGACTCTCGTCCATGACCTTCAAGCTCTATGGTCACTTCTGGCAATTGCTGCCATTGACCTAGCACTTTTGTCAAGGCGGTCAGTAATAACTCCTGCACACGGGTTTTGTAAGCCACATTGGCATCACCTAGCAATTTCTGAGTGAGTTCTTGGCTTAAACTAAGGCTAAGCTGTTTACTATTTTGATAAGTATTATTGGCATCCACTTGTGGCAACTCAATTTGAATCTGAGATGCCCAATAAGCAGTAGCCGCCTCCACATCCAGTTGGCTTGCTCGCTCAGCTAGGTAATCTTGCCACTGATCGAAACGCGCTACATCTGTTGCAGATAAAACGTCAGACTGGTTAGTTAACGCAGCTTTATAATAAGCATGAAGATCTTGTAGTAATACTTGCCAACTGACCGCATCCATAATCAAGTGATGAGCGGCACATAGCAGTTGCTTAGATTTTGACAGCCACACAAATTTAACAAGAGGTGCTCGATCGAGTTTAAAATCAGATTGCAGTGAGGCCAGAACAGGACTATTTACATCCTCTGCGTTAACATCTTCGCCATCATATTCCTGAACTAAACGCTCTCCCCAGTTTGACTTAATCGGCTGATAAATCTGCTGCCAAGCTTCAAAGGATTGCTCTGTTCCTTTAGAGAATGCCAAACGTAAGCTTGGGTGACGCTCTACCAATTTCAGAGCGGCTGCACGTAAAGCGACTAAATCTAAGTCGATACTAGCGTCAAGCAGAAGCGACTGATTCCAATGGGATAAATTTTCCTGCGGTGTCTCGCTTTGCTGCTCAAAGAACCATGCTTGTATTGGGGTAAGCGCAAATGGCTCAGTAGGAAGAATAATTTCTTTCGAACTTGTTTCAGCTTTATTTGATGAAGCCATAGCGGTATTTGCCTCTTGCGCTGCAAGGGCGAGCTCTGCCATTGTTTGATGTTCAAACACCTGCTTTGGTGTCAATGCAATACCAGCTGCTTTGGCTTTCGCTATGATCTGCAAACTCAGTATTGAATCACCACCGACCGCAAAAAAATTATCCTTTGCGGTTAGGTTTGGCTTCCCTAACACGTCTTTAGCAATTTCAAGTAAAGCCTTTTCCAGTTTGTTTTCTGGCTTTTCAGGTGTTTTTGCTACCAAGGCAAGCTCAGCAACGGTTTGATGCTCAAAAATGGCTTTAGGTGTTAGAGTGATGTCTTCTTTTTTCGCCTTGGCAATAATCTGCAAGCCTAGAATCGAGTCGCCACCATTTGCAAAAAAGTTATCATGTATGGTCAGCGCAGGCTTACCCAGTAATGTCTGCCAAATAGTCAGTAAGGTACTTTCTGTAGGCGTAAGTGATGCGCTTTCGCTGACATTAGATTCAACTAGATTGGCCTTTTCAATATAAGCATCTGCATCAGGCAAGCCTTTGCGATCTAGCTTTCCGTTTCCTAAAAGAGGCAGGCTCTCTAGCGGAATCCAAACAGCAGGAACCATATAGTCCGGCAATTCAGACAACATATTAGCTTTAAGAGAATCCAACTTCTCATTGATAGAAGAAGCCTTACCTTCTTCATCAGTAACAATATAAGTGACGAGTCGATTATTTTGTCTTGCATCAGGCACATTCAGTACGACAGCATCATCAAGATGCTGCTTTAGCCAAGCTTCAACTTCGCCTGGCTCAACACGATAGCCTCGAATCTTAATTTGAAAGTCACTACGACCAATAAAGTAAAGCGCTTCACCCACTTGCTTCACCCTATCACCCGTACGATACCAAGACTTTCCATCGATCTGATGGAAGCGCTCTTTGGTTAATTCTGTTTGACCAAGATAGCCATTTGCTAAGGTCGGACCAGAGACTTCTAATTCACCTGCAAAACCTTGTGGTGCAATTCGTCCACAGGCATCAACAACGCGTGTTTCTACGTTCGCTAAAGGTCGTCCTAGGGCGACACCCTCACTAAATAAATCAAGCTTTTTAGCCACGACGCCAATAGTCGTTTCTGTCGGGCCATAGTGGTTAAAAATAGACATGGTTTTTTTGCGAACCGAAACCTTGGCAACAAGCTCTGGCGATATGGCTTCACCGCCAAGAATCAAGGCTTCACTTGGTAACCACTCTGAACGCGCTGTTGCCAGCAAGATGCCATTTAAATGAGAAGGCACAATCTTAAGGCAATCTACTGGAGACTCAGCTAACTCCTCCGCCAGCGCTTCAGCATCAAAGGCCAAATCTTCTGCTAACAAACGCAGTGTACGGCCACTCAATAATGCCCCGTAAATGGCGGTATAACCAAGATCAGCACCATTGCTGGCAAGGGACGCTAAGCTTGCCTTCTCAGACAATTGCAAACGATCCAATACACCAGTGACATAGTGAATCAAGTTAGATTGGCTAACTTCTACCCCTTTAGGTTGCCCAGTTGAGCCTGAGGTGTAAATCACATAAGCCACATCCTTTTCACCCGGAAGCTGACTTTGAGCCAAAGCGTCTGTTTGCGAAAGATCGCCCCTCTCTTGAGTAGAAAGAGCGTATTCAGAAGAGAACGTAGACTGATTTACCCAAAGACAGGCTTTAGGCAACCAACTTGGAGTCTCTGTATTTTCTAGGCTTTCAGTTTTTTCTAGGCTTTCTGTTTTTTCTGAGCTCTCAAAAGCACCTTCATCATGGCCCACCACAAGCGCTAACTCTGCATCTTGGCAGATAAACTGCAATCGACTATCAGGCCACTTGTGATCCATCGCCACATAGGTTGCCCCTAAACGCCAACAAGCCAACATAGCAACGATCTGCTCAACACTTCGCTCTAAACAGATACCTACACGTTTACCGGAGTTAACCCCTTTTTGCTTCAAAAACACAGCAGCAAGATCGACCTTTTGCATCAAATCAGCATAACTCAGGGACTGACTTTCATTTTTTAGAGCAATATTATCTGGCTGTGTTTGAGCAATGTTTGCAAATGCATTCCATGCTGTGTCTGTCACTGGCGCAAGTGTTTCACCAACTAATACCGACGCTGTCTCTGTGCTTGCTAAATCCAAAGATACCAAAGGTTGTGACACATTTGTCAGCAGCTGATTGATAAAATGGATAAAACTATCACGAATACTTTCAACAGTTTCACGGCGATATAAACTATTGTTGTAACGCCATTTGCCAAGAAAACCGGTGCGATTATCGACAACGACTAAGTTCAAATCATGGGCAGCACCCCGCTGCTCCGCTAGCAGTTCAGCTTCCACGATGCCTTGCATACCTGCTTCTGGTCTCTCGTGGTTTAGAGTAAACATATGCTGGAAAACAGGTGATCGACCTGCTTCACGTTTCACGTCTAACTTTTCGATCAAGGCAGAAAATGGGTATCCTTGATGCCTCATTACCTGCTGTGTTTGTTCATCAACTTGCGCGACCCAAGCATCAAAACCCTGAAGTAAATCAGGTCGACACCTTAGGGCTAATGGGTTAACCAAATACCCAACTAGTCGAGCATCTTCTGAGGACAATCGACCAGAACTTGGGGTACCAATAATAAAATCATCTTGGCCAGATAAACGCCCCATAAACCATTGAAACGCAGACATAAACCAAACATAAGGCGTCACTTCCAATTGACGACATTGCTGTCGTAATTGCGCCCCTTGGGATTTAGTCAAATTAAATTGAATCTCTTCCCCGTCTGAGCCTGTTTTAGCACTGTGCGGGAAGTCTGTTAGTAAATTAAGTTGCGGCAAGTCGGCCAACTCTGCTAACCAAAATTGCTCTGTCGCTTCCCCTGTTAATACGCTTTGTTGCTGCTTGGCACACCACTCACGATAACTTGTGCTTTCAACAGGCTGAGCGTCCAGTTTATCAATGCTTTGGCCACCTAATAATTGCACAAGCTCCTGGCGCAAGACTTCAAATGACATGAAGTCCGCCGCGATATGGTGAATCACCATAGTTAAGTAAAGATGTTGCTCGTCACCTAGGGTATTGGCCAGTAACGCACCACGGCACACCTGCCCCTCATCCAACTTCAAGGCCTTGTCCGCTTCACGGGACACCCAGCCATTAATTTGCTTTTGGTTAGCATTATTTAGCGGCAGTACAGACAGGCTATGACTGCTCTCTATACCTTCTATACCCTGCTGGCTATCTGACGTTGCCAACCATTGAACAGGGTCACCATCTCGCTCCCCATAAGCACTACGTAAAATAGGATGACGTTTTAATAATTCAACAAAGGCTTGTTGAACTGCGTCAAGGGTTACACAGCTATTCAGCTTAATTGCGTAAGCCATGTTATAAGCAGAGCTCTCAGGCGCCATGCGATATAAGAACCAAAGGGATTTCTCATTAAGCCCTAAAGGTCTTGGTGTAAAATAATCTGGCTGCTGAGTTAGCGCCTCAATAATAAGCGCTTTATTAGTCCGTATTTGAGCAAGCAGCGCTTGATCCATCACACCTTTTGCCGCTTTAAAGGTTAACTTACCTTGGTTTAGCGTTAAGGTGACGCCTTTTAACCAACACTCTCTAAGTAGTGGAAGGAAGGTTTGAGTACTGCTTGTCTGAGCGCTGTTTATTTGAGAAACCATGATTAAATCTCTCCCTCAAGCAGACATTCGTCTTCATTTACATCTAGATCCACTTCCTGAGTCTTGGAAATAACCGGTGTCGATGCAAGGTATGCTGCCAACGCCTTGGTGGTCGGGTATTGCCAAATTAATTCCGCTGATAGATCAAGATTCAGCCGTTGAGAGAGCTCGTGGGTTAATGTCATTGAATCAACCGAATCAAGCCCTGTTCCAGCTAGCTTTTGCTCTGGACTCACATCATCAATAGCAACCTGCAAACGCTGTGCGATCCAATAACACATCCAATGAGAAATCGATTCTGCATCACCTGATTTCAGTTCAGGTTCATCAGACACCTTCTCTTTATGAGTGTTTTCTGCTTCACCATCTTTCCTCCATTGCGCTACCGCATTTAAGGCACCTTGTTCGTACAAATCGCGGTTTTTAAGGCGCTGAATTTTACCCGATGTCGTTTTTGCCAATGACACAGGTTTAATTAACACCACCGCAGACAGGCTAATTTCATATTCTTCAGCTACCGCTTGGCGAATGCTTAGAATAGTTTCTTCATAGTTTTTGCTACGCATGCCTTGGCGAGTGACTTCTTGCACCAAGACAACTTGATTATCTGTTGTTTGGAACACAGCACCACCATGTGGCGCTAGACCTTCATCAACCGCCTGTACACTTGCTTCAATATCTTGAGGATAAAGATTTCGACCATTCACTATGACAACTTCTTTTGCACGACCACTGACATAAAGCCAGCCATCTAGAATGAAGCCAAGATCACCTGAACGTAAATAGCCTCCGTTATTGTCAGCAACATCTTTGGTAGTTTGTGGATCACAAAGCACTTCATTATTGAATACTTCAGCATTCACTTCAGGCTTGTTCCAATAACCTTGTGCTACGCTGCCACCGCGAATCCAAATTTCACCCACTCTGTCATCTGCAAGCACTTGCTTAGTTTCAGGGTCAACAATGCAAACCGACATTTGGTCATTCAAACGACCAGAAGAAGGTACAGCCACCAGCTCATCCAACAAGGCGTCATCGTTTGAGTGAGTAACATTTGCTCTAACCAGCTTACCTTTTTGCAGCTCGGCCTTATCAAGCTGAACACTTCGACTAGGCTGATCACTGGCCGTAGTAGTGACAAACAAGCAGGTCTCTGCCATGCCATAACAAGGTTTTAGTGTATTTTCAGACAGTCCACATTCAGCAAAAGCTTGGTTGAACTTTTCCAAAGTCGCTGTATGAATTGGCTCAGCACCATTTGCTGCAAAACGCCAATGGCTTAAATCTAAAACTTGTTTTTGCTCTTCACTGACTCGTGCAACACAATGCTCATAGATAAAGTTCGGCCCACCACTCACAACCGCTTTATAATCAGAAATGGCCTTAAGCCAAAGGAATGGTGCTTGCAAAACAACAGGCGGGAGCAGTAACCATACAGAGGTACCAGCACATATAGGCGCCAAGACACCACCTACAAACCCCATATCATGGTACATAGGCAGCCAAGTCACCACATTTGTGGTTTCGGTCATTGAGAACTCTTGAACGATTAACGCGGTATTGTGTATTAAATTACCGTGCCCCAGCATCACACCTTTTGGTGAACCGGTTGAACCTGAGCTGTATTGTAGATAAGCCACACTCTCAGCATGAATGTTTGGCATGACCCATTGTTCTGCTGAGGTAATTTTCTCTTCACCCACAACAAATTGCTGACAGTTTTGGTCACCTTCTTCTAACCAAGCTTTCACCTGATCTTGATGTTCAGCACTACAAAGCGCGAGGCTTGCATCTGAATCTTTCAAAATACTACTCAAACGACCCCAATCACGACGACGTTGTTGCGGAGCATAGGCAGTTACTGCAATAAGCCCAGCATATATACAGCCAAAAAAGCCCACTATATAGTCGATACCATTTGGCATTAACAACATAGCTCGATCGCCCGGGTCAGAAAACGCCCTCAACTCAACCGCCATGGCACGCGCACGCGTACTTAACTCGGCATAACTAATCGTTTCAGCGACATCAGAACCATTCGCCAGCAAGGTAAAACAAGTTTTATTACCATTAGAAGCTACTTGGTGCTCCAACAGTTCGATAAGATTTGAATAAGAAGGGGTATCAATCAGATAATCCTGACCCATGAAAACTCTCCTACGACCTCATCTCTTTTAGAGGTCGCTTTAAAATGACGTTAGTGCCCTGACAATTTGGACTTTAAAAACTTAGATTTCGGATGAAATTCGCTGCCTACTGGGTTATTGATTTGACTCAGCCATAGCCACAACCACTTTGCGCTCACCTTTAAAGGTGCCTCGCGCGTGAGCCGTTAGCATGTTATCCAGCATCATGATGTCGCCTTCTTCCCACAAGAATTTCACTTCACAGTCGTCCATTACTTGGCGCACATGGTCTAGATCTTTTTCATCAATGGCAGTGCCATCACCGTAATAAACATTTCGAGGCAGGTTCTCTTCACCTACGATAGAAATTAAGGTTTCACGTACATGAGGTTGTAAATTAGATACGTGGAAAAGGTGTGCTTGGTTAAACCAAATTTTCTCGCCTGTTCTTGGGTGAGACATGGTGGCTTGGCAAATCTGGCGGGTACGCAATTCTTCATCACTTAACCATTCAAATTCGATTTGATTCTCGTTACAGAAGGATTCAACTTGCGCCTTGCTTTCAGTGTTGAAGGCTTTTTCCCATGGCAAGTCCAGACCATTACCATAATTGCGAACATACATGAGCTTTTTTTGCTCAAAGCGAGCACGAATGTCTGGATCAATTAAATTATAAATTTGTCGACTATCGGCAATCGGTGTTTCACCACCCTCTTCTGCCACTTTCAACGAACAGAACCAAATTCTCATTGGCCAACTTAAGGTATAAGCTTGTTCATTATGCAAGGGGATCACTTGATGAGAAGGATATTCTGTTGATGTATAAACCTTACCTTCCACATTACTGCGAGGTGTCGAGGCATAGTCGTAACTTAAAAGTTCTTCACCAAAGGCTTTCGCAAACTCTTGAAAGTCTTTTTCATCAGAAACTTTGAATCCGCGCAATAAAACACCACCCACCTTTTCTAGCTGAGCATCAATCACTTCTTTAATATCAGTAAAACAAGTGCGCCAGTCCGCTTCTGCTCTAGGTTCTATTACAAGAGGTAAAAGACCTTGGCCTTCCAACTGACGAGTAGAAACACTCAAATCAACAATCTCTTCCTTCTGAATTAGCATTAAAAAAACCCTACAAATCTAAAAAATATTTATCAGAAAAACGCCAATTTCTTTATTAGGCAAAGCTTTATTAGCGTTATTGCGGGGGATCATACACAATTTATGCAAAAAACAGAATAAGATTGATTATTATTTGCATTTAAATTATAAACTACGTTTTTAATCTCATTCATAAATATCATTTTTTAAAAACACGCGTTTTTTATGGAACAGAATTCGGAGAAAAACATGAGTCTTGATAATCCAAACACCACATTCAGTGTCGTCGTTAACAGTGAAGAACAATATTCAATATGGCCTGAATACAAAGACATTCCTGCTGGATGGAGCCAGGCTGGAAAACAAGGAAACAAAGAAGAGTGCCTAAGTTGGATTAAAGAAAATTGGACAGATATGCGCCCTAAAAGCCTTCAGGACGCAATGGCTAATCAATAAGTTAAAAACTGGTTAAATAGCCTTTGCACTCAGTTAGAGCAAAAAATTTCTAAGTGTATTTTTTATAGTTTGGAGTCACAGTGAATTACACCAATAGCGAGATCGTCGTACCAAAGCACGATCAAACGATGTTATCGATCAAGGGTTCGAATAAAGAGCCATTAAATTTAAATACATTTTTAGAGCAACCTACCCGCGCTCTAGAATCGACTATTCACTTAGAGAATCAAGAAAATAGGGAATCAAACGCACGTAGCTATCCTCGACGTATCCCTTTAGCGCTAACCAGAGGCCAAGGCATATTTTTACAAGACACAGAACAGCAAGTCTTCATTGACGGTTTAGCGGCTGCTGGAACACTCGCATTAGGTCATAGCCATCCTGAAATAGCAGAAACCATTACGCAAACTTTAAACAGTGGTGTCCCTCTTCAAACTTTGGATATCACCACGCCTGTTAAAGAAGAGTTTATCGACTCACTGTTTCAGCTACTTCCAGCTAACATAGCGAAACAAGCGCGCGTGCAATTTTGTAGCCCATGTGGCGCTGATGCTGTAGAAGCGGCGATCAAGCTTGCGAAGACAGCAACAGGCCGAAACACCATTCTTGCTTTCTCCGGTGCTTATCACGGCATGACCCAAGGCACCCTTTCCATTATGGGTAACCTTGGCCCTAAATCTGCAATTGGTGCCATAGTGCCCGATGTACAATTTATGCCTTACCCTTATGCACCACGCTGCCCTTATGGCCTTGGTGAAGACGGCGTAAAAGCCAGCTTAAATCAGCTTGAAACCATGCTGACTGACCCAGAATCTGGCGTACTAAAACCTGCTGCAATCATACTTGAAGCGGTGCAAGGTGAAGCAGGTGCGATTCCTGCAGATAACGAATGGCTAAAAGGCCTTAGAAAACTCACTCAAAAGCATGGCATTTTACTCATAGTTGATGAGGTGCAAGCAGGCATGGGAAGAACGGGCGAAATTTTTGCCTTTGAGCACGCCGGCATCGAGCCAGACATTATCGTATTATCAAAAGCGATTGGCGGCGGTCTACCAATGGCTGTCATTGTGTACAAGAGTGAAATTGACCTTTGGAAACCAGGCGCACACGCAGGAACCTTTAGAGGTAACCAATTAGCCCTCGCTAGTGGCCGTGTTGTAATGCGCCATCTTTTAGAAGAAAAACTTCACCTGCATGCAAGAGACATGGGCGCTAGACTCAAAAACCATTTAGCCAAGATCAAAAGCCCTTTAGTAGGTAATGTTCGTGGTCGTGGACTCATGCTTGGGGTCGAGATAGTTAACCCACTTGCAGAAAAAGATGGCCTTGGGCAATATCCTGTGGATGGCGAACGCGCTAGAGCAATACAACAAGAAGCTCTCAAGTTAGGCTTAATTGTCGAACTCGGTGGCCGCTTTGGGTCAACTATCCGCCTGCTTCCTCCGCTCATTATTACAGGAGAAGAAGTCGATACCATTGCAGAAAGGCTAGCTGAAGCGATTGATATTATTACGCTTAAAACCACCTGATTAGGTGATTGAGTGGGGTTTTAAAACGACGCACTCAATCAATAAAGTAGCAAGATAAAATAGGCTTTTGACGCACAGTGATTCCCGCTCGCCAATTCTGACGTGCGGGTATTTTTTGAATCAAGAACTAATTTTTAGATCAGATTAGATAGTTTTTTGAACTCAAGCGCTCTGCTTTTGGACAAAGCCGAACTAATAAAGACGTATCCTAACAAGCAAATCTCGTCCACAAAAAAACACGCGGTGCGTGTTTTAAGTCGCTATGGTAAAACAGGGTAAGAATCCCCTCGCTGGATTTTTCCAGCGAATTGTAATGCGTAGCGGTTGTTTTCTCATTGTGTCAATGAAAGACATGTAATTCTTGTTTTATGGCTCGCTTTCACTTAGTAGATATTTTTCCTTCATTATATCTGTCGATAATATCGGTTAATTCTAATGAATACCCATATGCTTCTAAAGTTTTTTCAATCATGGCTTTATCTTCTAGTTCTCTATAATATACAAAACGATCATTTTCGTAGTGCATTCTAGAAGTAAGATAAATTAGAGTTGAGAGGGTGTTAACTATTGATTTAGCAGCATTTTTATCTAATTTTTTAGCTTCGCCGTCACTTGATTCAGCAAGTATTTCGATTTTATTATTTATAAAATCAACTATTTTGAAAATAGATTTAATCGCATTTCTTTGCTCATAAGTTAGTGAAGAATAAACTTCTGAGAAAGTCTGATCTATAGAGTAAAGCTCTATTATTCTCGGTATTGAATAACTACTAGTGTATCCATTATTCAACCCATAAAATTCCGCTAAAACAGATTTAGAGTAAGTTTCATATGCTATATCAAGCATACGCTCTGCATCAGTTTTCAAATCGGATACCTCAAGAAGCAACGTCTTCATTTTGCTTTTAACTTCGTATGTCCTTTTTCGCTGCTCAGCCCAAGGTGCGATTAGTGCCCCTAGAACCACCCCTACAAGCGGTGCAAGATATTTCATAAACTCCATTTCTGTTTCCAATCTATCTATTCCTCCAACATTTTATAATACGAGCTTAATTAGGTTTAAAGAAAGTTACTTCTACAAGCTCACTTAACTTTTCTCTCTATCCTTATTGATCCATTTAAGAAAGATTCCAATATAGATTGCTGAAACAAAATAACCAGCTAAAGCCTCAGCGGCAGCCCAAGTCCTTGCCTCTCCAACAGCTCTAAAATCGCCATAACCTAACGTGGTCCAAGTTACCACAGAAAAATAAAGACTATCTTCTGGACTATGAGAAATACCATCAGGTCCAACTAAGCCAGTACTTTTGTACTTTAAAGCAAACAAAAAAATTGAAATAACTACCAAAATTGTAAAATCTAAAACTCTTTTTCCAAATTCATTTGGATAAAGAGATGATCGCATTTTAGATATGGCCGATATTAATAAAGCAACTAATACAATCCAGTAAGACAAGTAAAGAATTTGGTTAATAGACTCTGACGAAAAAAATAAATAATAATACGCAATGAAGAGTACTAATGGACTCCAACCATATTCTAAAAAATTACTCTTTGCTGCTTTTTTAAAGTTAACAAACATTAGTTATCCTCTTCTTTAAAATTAAAAACAGATGAATATTCAAAATCCCCCCTAACCCATTGATCTATAGACTATTCCCGCATCCTATCAGCAATCTAAAACTGAACACACATTCAATTTACTTAGATCTAGTGCTCATGCAGCCACCTGCACTTTGTTAGATTCTTGGTAATTGGCAATCACTAAGGCTTCGGCCAGTGGTGGGCAAACCGCATTACCACAACGGGCAACTTGGCTGGTTTTTGAAAGCTTCTTACCTTCTGAGTCATGAGATATTTTATAATCTGCAGGAAAGCCCATGGCTAAGAAAAGCTCATGAGGTTGTAACATTCTGATTCCAATATCGACGATTTGATAAGCCACGCCTTTCACCATTACCAAAGCAAAACGGTCTCTTGTGGTGAGTGTGTGCAAAGGCTTTTCTAGGGAATGGGCCACACCGTTTCCATAGTATTCAACGAGGAAGGCCCGAACTTCGCCAAGGTGATTGCCACCAGAAGAAACAGTATGCAAAGGCTCATCAATACCATGACAGACATTATTCCCGCGATACTTCACTATGTGGCTAGTGACTAAACCAAAGTGCCCCCCCTTTTACTTGGGCGCATAATGTACGCATTGGCTCATCAATCAACACTTCAACAGACAGTCAATCTAAAATCAACAAAACGCATCCACTTCCAAAAAGACTCTAGTTTGTTAACCATCGACACGCACTTAAGTTTGGCCTTCGCTTCATCGTCCACATAAGCCAAGCAGATAAGCTATACAAATAAGATACAAAAAAGCCGAAACGATGGTTTCGGCTTTAGAGGTGTTTCAGAAAAAGTACTTCAGAGAAAAGCGCTTCTGCAAAAAGTGCTAATAAAGAGAACGTCACTTATTAATTTATAGATAAGCCATCACACATATTGCGCAGCACAATAACCACTCGCCCAAGCCCATTGGAAGTTATATCCACCTAACCAACCTGTGACATCAAGCACTTCACCAATAAAAAATAAGCCCTTAACCTCTTTTGCTTCGAAGGTTTTTGAAGATACATAGTTGGTATCCACCCCACCTAAGGTCACCTCAGCTGTGCGGTAGCCTTCTGTGCCGTTGGGTTTAATGACCCAGTTATGCAGTGTTTCGGCGATTTCTTCGAATGCTTGATTACCATATTCAGCTAGAACACCTTGCCACTTATGATCTTCAATTAGCATACTGGCCAAGCGTTTTGGTAATAGCTGGGATAGCACTTTATCAATTTGGCTTTTCGGGTTCTTTTCTCTCGCTTCTACCAATAATGAGTAGATAGACTCAGCAGGGTAAAGGTCGATTTTAAGTTCATCTCCCGGCAGCCAATGGTTGGATATTTGTAAAATAGCAGGGCCACTTAAACCTCTGTGAGTAAATAGCATGGGCTCTGTGAAGTTTGTTTTATTGGCTGTTACAGACACATCACAGCTTACACCCGCTAAGGGTTCGAATTTCGCTTTCAAATCTGGTTGCAAGGTGACCGGCACTAAGCCTGCTCTTGTGGGTAACACTTCAAGGCCAAACTGTTCTGCAATTTGATAACCAAACCCAGTCGCTCCTTTAGAAGGGATGGATAGCCCTCCTGTTGCGATCACTAAGGATTCGCAAATAAAGGTACCTTGGTTTGTTTCTACTTCTTTGCACTCACCCAAGTCTGTCACTTTAACAACCTTGGTGTTTAAAGAGATATTTACGCCTGACCATTCGCATTCAGTCAACAAAATAGACAGTAGGTCTTTTGCGCTCTTTTGACAAAATAGCTGACCAGGTGCTTTTTCAACATACTCTAAGCCATGCCTGTCCATTAGCTCTACAAAATGACTTGGCCCATAGCGTTTTAAAGCCGATATCACAAAGTGGGGGTTCTGAGATAAGAAATGTTTAGGAGAAGCATCCATATTCGTAAAGTTACAGCGGCCTCCTCCTGACATGATAATTTTTTTACCTGCCATATTTGCATGGTCTATCAGTGTGACTGACCTACCACGATAAGCCGCATTTGCTGCGCACATTAAACCTGATGCGCCTGCACCTATTATCAAAACATCTACTTTATTCAATTGCTGATCACCTAAATACTGAGGCAGGCATTATAGAGATTCGCTCATTTCAATGCAGCCCCACGCTATAAACAAATTAAATTTTTATTACAAAAAAAAGTTATCCACAGGCAAATTAAAAACAAAACTCAATCTCAAAATACAGATAAAACCCGTGCTGCAAGGTAAGTAAGGAAAGATTTGCTAACTTGGTTTAGCAGGATTTAGCATGAAATTATGCTCAAAAAAATTGCTTTCAATTCATGGAGTCACTTGACAATAATTCTGTCCACAAAATCCGTGAAAAAATCTGTGGGAATTACATTTTTTTCTTTATAAAACATAATCTTAATAATTAATCGTGGTTAAAAAGGATTTTCTTAAATTCAACTGTCAATATTTTTTAAGAAAAAAAATTTGCTCTTTTTGTGCTGTTTTTTTTCCGAATCTGTTTATTTAAACAGTAGTTTTTTTTCTTAAAATACCCATAGGTCAGACTGTCACCTCATTTGCAAAATTAAATTTAAAAAAATTATATTTTTATTACAGAGTGTGTGGATATCTATAAAAATTGAGTCTTGACGCACCGCCTGTTTATTTATACAGTACTGTACAAATAAACAGCTACCGAGATTGCAGATATGAAAAACTCATTATTAAAGCTAGGTCTATTCAATAATATCTACCTTATTCTTGTTCTCTTTTTATTAGCCGCCTATTCCCCTGTAAAAGATATGCTTAGTTGGACAGCTAAGCAGTTTGCAAATGAGAGCATCCAACTGGTAGACATCTCTTTTGGTAATCGCTTACCTTGGCAAGCTGAGAATAATAATTACACCTATGTAAATACCTCTAATAACCAACCTAGTTATACAGCTCAAGTCATACATACACGTATAAAGTTAAGTAACCCAAGTAACGAAAGTAAGTCCTTTAAAAAGATTTGGTTAACCTTTGAACATGCCAATGGGGCAACCGAATATACAACTGACTACAGCTTATACAATATCGAGACACGCCAAAAATTAGTTGGAAGTACGGTTAAGTTAGCACCGAATACAGAATTGGAGTTGTTAGCCTCTTATCGATTTATCCCTAGCTATCCAACAAGTAAGCCTCAAAACTTAAAAGTTTCTTGGGAAAATGAATCGCATTTAAGAGAAAAAGGCTGTCTTTTAAACTTTGATGATTTAGCAATTAATGACTTTGGTCAATCTTGTTATAGATAAGCAAGCAATTGTTCTAAAAAACGAATTTAGTTCAATAATGCACTTGATAATGATTTTCATTTTAACTACGATACCTATTAAGTTAACTAAAATATTACTTAATTGGAGTTTTTAAATGAAACGTTTTGTTACACCGATTGCGGCATGTGTTGCTGCAACTTTACTTACTGCTTGTGGATCACAGGGCGTTCAGCCTAACAAAACAATCACAGCAAATGATGTTGTAATTAATTACTCTGATATTGCGCAAGCAATTTACACTGACTCTTTAACAACGGCTCAAACACTGAAAGTTGCTATTGATCAGTTTGTTGCAAACCCAACAGAAGCTAACTTGGCGAAAGCTCGTCAAGCTTGGATTGATTCACGTGTACCTTATCAGCAAAGTGAAGTTTATCGTTTCGGTAATGCTGTTGTTGATGATTGGGAAGGTAAAGTTAACGCTTGGCCTCTTGATGAAGGTCTGATTGACTATGTTGCAACTGATTATGGTACTGATTCAGATGTAAACCCTCTTTATACTGCAAACGTTGTTGCTTCTACCTCTTTGACAATTGCCGGCAAACAAGTAGATACAAGCGACATTACACCAGCTCTTCTACAAGAACTTCACGAAGCTGATGAAGTTGAAGCCAATGTTGCAACTGGTTACCACGCAATCGAATTCCTATTATGGGGACAAGATTTGAACGGTACCAACCCTGGTGCAGGTGAGCGCCCTGCTACTGATTACGATGTAAACAACTGTACTGGTGGTAATTGTGACCGTCGTGCAGCTTACCTTGTTGCGGCAACTGATTTGCTAATCACAGATCTTGAAGAAATGGCTGCTAACTGGGGTGCTAACGGTGAAGCTCGTCAAGCAATCCTAGACCAAGGTGACAAGCAAGGCTTGGCAACAATCCTAACAGGTATGGGTAGCTTGGCTTACGGTGAACTTGGTGGTGAACGTACTAAGTTAGGCCTAATGCTACACGATCCAGAAGAAGAGCATGATTGTTTCTCTGACAACACTCACTACTCACACTTCTACGATGCAAAAGGCATTCAGAATGTTTACCTAGGTGAGTACCAACGTGTTGATGGTTCTTGGGTTAAAGGTGCTTCTCTATCTGCATTAGTTAGCGCGCAAGACTCTATTCTAGATGCTGAAATGAAAGGTAAACTAGAAAACACCCAAACTGCTGGTCAGGCTATGGTTGACGCTGCACAAGTAGGTCAAACATTTGACGTTCTAATCGGCATGGGTAACCAAGCTGGTAACCAGTTGGTACAAGATTTCGTTGACTCTCTAGTTGCTGAAACAAGAACAACTGAAGAAATCATTCGTCTATTAGATCTTGAAGATATTACTCTTGAAGGATCAGACAGTTTGGATAACCCAAGCGCTGTATTCTAAAAAGACTGAAAAAGAGGCAGCAATTTTTGCTGTCTCTTTTTACATATATAAAGATACGATACGATTTTAGTTACCTCATGAATTAATGCAGAGCCTAACATTGAACGCTTTATTCCATAATGCTGGAGCAAGTTTACTTGTTGCCAGTTTTTTTGCATTTTCGACTAGCTCAAATGCTGCCACCAGCAAAATTGATGCAAACGCATTCCAGCAACCTTTTGCAAGCCTTTCCGCTGAAGAGAAATTTAACCATAGCATTGGTAGATCACTATTCGAAAAATTTTGGGTTGCATCACCCTCTTCAACCACTGCAAGTGATGGTTTAGGTCCTTTATACAATGCTCGCTCTTGTCACAGCTGCCATTTAAATAATGCCAAAGGTCATGCTCCAGCAAATCTACAAAGTGCGATAACAACGCCTTCATTCTTTGTCAGGCTCAAACGTTGGCCACGCCCTACTGGGTTCGATCCCAAAACCGCGGTAACAGGAGACACTCGTTACGGCACTCAACTCCAAACATTATCAACCACTGAGCTGCCACCAGAAGCTGAGCTAATTGTTGAATATGAGTATTCCACCCTTAATTTTATCGATAACACGCCCATTGAGTTAAGGAAGCCAAACTACTCTCTAAATAAATTAGGGTACGGCGAGTTTAATAAAGACACATTTTTATCTGGAAGGGTTTCCCCTGCTTTAACTGGCGTAGGTCTAATTGATGCTCTTGATGAAGAAACAATACTGGCTAATGAAGATATCCATGACGAAGATGGTGATGGCATTAGTGGTAGAGCAAATCGAGTTTGGGATAAGATCAACCAGACTTGGGCTGTAGGCAAGTTTGGCTGGAAAGCCACAGTCGCCACTTTATCTGAACAAAATCAAAGCGCTTTTAATGGTGATCTTGGATTATCTACGCCACTTGTTACTTCTCCTTATGGTGATTGTACGCAAGCCCAAACAGCCTGTTTGAATCTAGCTAACGGTAATAGCGAACATTTGGATAATCTTGAAGTAAGTAACCAAATAATGCTCTTAGTAAATAAGTTTTCTGCTCTTTCTGCCCCAAGCAAAATTAGAAACCTTTCTGACAAAAAATTCATGCAAGGTAAGTTAGTCTTTGACCAACTTAATTGTGCTGGTTGCCATACACCAAAAATGACAACAAGCAATAAGACTGAATATAAGGTGCTTGCCAGCAAGACTTTTTATCCGTTTAGTGACTTCCTCTTACATGAAATGGGGCCGGACCTTGCAGATACAGGTAATGAGTTTAATGCCAATGGACAAGAATGGCGTACACCCCCTTTATGGGGAAATGCGCTTAATAAAATAACTTCAGGTAGAGAAAGTTATTTACATGATGGTCGAGCACGAAATTTAGTCGAAGCAATTGCTTGGCATGGCGGTGAAGCAAAGCAAAGCCAATTAGGCTTTTTACAATTAAATAAAACACAAAGAAACGACTTAATTTATTTTTTGGAATCCCTATAGATGAAAACATTGTTAAAGCTTCCTATTACACTCCTTTCTTTAAGTCTTCCTTTCGCTGTGAGCGCAGCGGATATGGAAAAACAAAGCCCTTGGCTAGATACCTTTAATGGTATTAACAAAGAGCTTATTTCACCAAATTATCTTGATTTCTCTCAATCTGCTGCGAAATTAAGTCGCAGTATCGAAGCATTTTGCCAACAACCAAATGCAGAGAAACTCTCTCATACTCAAACTGCCTTTGCGGATAACTTACAAGATTGGCAACAAGTACAATGGCTTAACTTTGGGCCTGTGACATTATTTATGCGCTATTATTCATTCGAATATTGGCCAGACAAAAAAGGCTTAACGCAAAGACAGCTTACAAGCTTGATCAAAAATGATGTTGATACCTCAGATGACAAGTTTTGGCGTTCTGCCAGTATTGCTGTTCGAGGTTTAACGGCCATAGAATCATTATTGTATCGCTCTCAATTTGACCCAATGAACAAACCTGAATATTGCCAATTACTTGTTCAAGTTGGCCAACACCATGAACAAAGTACCGACAGAATTTATCAAGAATGGCAAACAGGTCAATTGGCCGATTGGACTTTCTTAGATGAAGATGAAGTAGGTGATATTGTTTCACTTAGCCTTGAAAAAATGATTCAACAATGGCTTGAACACATGTCTATGGTGAAAGAGAGTAAAATTGAAGCGCCTATAGGTTGGCGTGGTAAAGCCAACCTTAAATTAGCTGAGTTTTATCGCAGTGAGCAATCTCTTAATGCGATTAAGCAAAACATCACCTTATATAATGCCTTGTATCACGCAGGAGAAAACTCTCTCTACCAAAAAGCATTAGCAACTGAACCTAAGCTTGCGAAGCAACTAGATGAATCATTTAAACAAGCTCTAGTAGAGGCCAGTAAATTACCTGATGATTTTTATTCAGATTCCTTGGCTAAAAACACTAGAGTTGAGCTAGCTAAACCCGTCGTTTCTGCACTCTCTAAAGCTCAAAATGAATTACTAAGTCTTGTTACTAAACTTGGTTTCCAGATTGGCTTTAATAGCCGCGACGGAGATTAAGGTGTTAACTAGACGTCAACTATTAACACGAGGAGCTGCCCTTTCTGGGCTCTCTTCATGGAAAGTATTAGCAGGTAATGACTCAAGCAAGAAAGTGTTATTTGCTTCTGCTTTTAGCCTTAATCAAGATCAGCACTTTTTTTCAGTTTTCGACCAAGAAGGAAAGATAAAGTGGCAGCAAGCGCTACCAGAAAGGGCTCATGCTCCAATTGTTCATCCAAATAAATCTATCATTGCGGTTGTCGCACGACGACCTGGTTTTTATATCGATCTATACGATGTTGATAGCGGTAAACGCATAAGTAGAATTACACCTGAGATGGATCACCATTTTTATGGGCATGGTTTATTCTCTCCAGATGGCCTGTTTCTTATTACCCAAGAAAATCACTACCCAAGTGGTCAGGGAAAAATATTTATTAGGTCAGTTGCGACGGGTGAAATCGTTAATCAGTTTTCAAGTTATGGTATTGGACCACATGAATCATGCCTGCTTGATAGTGATACGCTTGTTGTTGCTAACGGTGGATTACAAACCCACCCAGATAACGACAGAAGAATCCTCAATTTAGAGACAATGCAAGCAAGCCTATGTTTTATCTCATTGAAGACTGGAAACTTGATAAACAAGCTGACTTTAAATGAGGAGCTTCATCAACTAAGCATTCGTCACCTAGATATAAATAAAGAAGGAAGCGTTGCGGTAGGTTTCCAATATCAAGGTGATAAATGGGATGATGTCCCTTTAATTGCAGTCGCTGATATTAACTCTAATCAGTTTCAATTCTTGCCGCTCCCTCAGGATATAAACCGCCGCCTTAAACATTATTGCGGTAGTGTAGCCTATGACGCTTCTGGTGAAACTTTGGCTATCTCCTCACCAAGGGGCGATCTAGTCGTCTATTGGCAAGCAAGCTCTTGGAAGTACCTTACACATCATAATTTTCAAGATGTGTGTGGACTTTCTCCTAGCCAGAACCCAAATGAGTTTTTAATTACCACAGGTAAAGGAAAACGCATTTTTGTGAATCCCATTACAAATGACAAGCTAACGCTGGCTCGTATGCCGAAATGGAAATGGGATAATCACCTACATAAACTTAGGGTCTAATGATATAAGTGGTGAACAGATGTTCAAAAAACATTCAACTTTTACATAAAATTTGTTCTTCTCTCTTTTTAAGCATCTGATTTTTAGATATTTTTGCAAAATACAAGCAGACCTGTAATATTAAGGTTTGCTATATCTATGTTTCAAAGTTAAGGTTTTTATACCTGTTCCACGCTATACCTAAAAGTTGATTGATGTTGATAAGTTTTTTAAAAGATTTTTTTTTAATTAAAGAAGAGCAGCTTGCTCTGCATGATAAGGATACTTTTCGTAAAAGTGCGTTACGTATTCTTCTCGTCGCAGCCTTGAGCTTTGCCTCTTGCATTACGCTCTTTTCAGGGATAGAAACCTGGCATAATGAGGGTCCATTACTCGTTATTTTGAATATCAGTTTTATTCTACTCACTCTCTACCTCCTCAAAGCCAGCAAACATTATTCAAGCAAACTTTCAGCCACCTTTATCATTTCTCTTCTTACCTTTTCACTACTGACTATTCCTTTTATTAAAGACGATCAAACGCTCACCTATGGCCTTATGTTTTTGTACAGCATTCCCATACTTGCTCGTTTATTCTTTGGTGTTAAAGCGTCTTTACTTGCCATGGCATTCAACTTTATTACTTATGCCTATATAGTGACTGACTTTGGAACAAAGCTGCCTTTTGCTGGAGAAAACGTTTTAGTCTTTGACTCCCATATTCATTTTCATACGGCTGTATTTATCTTTATTAATATTGCTATACCACTCGCCATTTCCCGTATTTTTTACACTTTAGAAGCGAATGCAAAGCAAATGGAAAAGCTAAATCATAAGATTTTCCGTAACAATGAACTCTACGAAGAAATTTTTGAGCATACTGGTACTGCAACCTTATTATGCAATCGAAATGGACAAATATTAAAAGCTAACCAAAAAGCAACCAGCTTGCTTGGCTTTGAAGATAACAACCAACTCGAAGAAACCTTTATAAATCGTTGGTTATCACCAATAGGTAAATCGAGTGAAAAATATTTTTGGCAATCAAACGCCAGCAATTGCCAGTTAAGGTCTGATGAAAGCATTCACTTCGAACTCCATAGATCAAACCTGACAACCCATGGCTATTACGTCATGCACCTACAGAATGTGACTCATCTCAAAGCAATGCGAAAGGTTCTGAACCATACGCAAGAAAAGAACTCTCGTTTAGCTAAATATGACGCTCTGACGCAACTCCCTAATCATGCTAATTTTTGCCAACTAGTAAATGAGAAAATAACAAAAGGCCAGGAACATAAAACAGGGGCAATGTTTATTATCCGCATTAGCCAGTTCAAGCTGTTAAATAAACAGTTTGGCCAACAAAGAGCCAACCAGGTCATTGTTAGCTTTGCCCGAAAATTACAAGAAAACCTCTCAGATAAGACAATTACAGGCCGATTAAGGGGCGTGAAATTTGCCTGCTTTATCCCTATTGGGCACACCTATTTAATACAGCGAAATTTATCTGCCCTTGTTCAATCTGTTTTACCTACTCAATTAAAGTTAAACGGTGAAGCAATCAATTTGGAATACCATGTTGGTATTAGCTATACACCTGCTGACGGCAAAAGTGCACAAGAGTTAATAGAGCATTGTGAGATGGCATTAGAAAATGCCACTAGCGCAGACAGGCTCGCATATTATAATCACACTCGAGAATCTAATCTGATTGAAGAGTACCAACTTGGTACTTTATTAAGTGAAGCAATTAAACGTAACGATATACATTTGTGGCTACAGCCACAGGTTTCAGCAGACGGCACCATAGTTTCTTTTGAAGCTCTTGCAAGATGGCAGTTGGAAAATGGTAAACACATATCACCTATGGTGTTTATCCGTATTGCAGAGAATTTAGGACTACTGCCTAAGCTTGCTGAAAACTTGCTGAGAGAGCTTGTTTCTTTATTAGCTTCTTGGCATCAAGAACATATCAAGACACCTGTAGCCATTAACCTTGCAGGCCAAGAGTTAATGGATGACACCTTCTTTGCCTTACTTATGTCTTTAAGTGCTGATTATGCTTGGTTAAGCGAAATGCTTGAGCTTGAGATTACAGAAACCAGTAGTGTGATGACAAACCAACTTATTCATAAGCGCCTAAGGACTTTATCTCAATATGGTTTCTCAATTGCCATAGATGACTTTGGTACAGGCCAGGCCTCTTTAGGCCAATTGATTGACATTCCTGCCAACATTTTGAAAATTGACCGTCGCTTTGTTGCCCCTCTTCCTTCTGATCAAAGACACCTTGATATTGTCAAATCAACAATAGAAATGGCTAAGTCTCTTAATATGAAAGTCGTAGCTGAAGGCATAGAAACGAAAGAGCAAGCAACCCTGCTTGGTTCACTTGGCTGTAACACTCTTCAAGGCTATTACTTTGGAAAACCGACACCAATGCAAGAATGGACTAACAATGATAACGAGAAAGCAAAACAGCTTCGTATGGTGTTTTAAGGATTAAAGACACTTACTAAGCCCTTACTCATCTTAAAACATCAACTAAATTTGGATAGCTAAAAACCAATTATTGATTCCTCTCATTTATCGAGGAATTCTTCCTACTGTTGCTATATAGCAAGCATAAAACAAATCCTTTTTAGATTTTTATATCTAGTAATTTATCAATCCACCAGCTTATTCAAGCAGGGCTAAATAGAAGTTTTTTTAACCAAATTTTCAGTTAATTTATCTATAGTCACATCAAAGTTACGATGGCATTTAAACCTAAAATTGATTTTTACATACAACTCAATTTCAATTCCTACAAAATTTATTGATAAAATAAATTTTTTATATTCACCAAGTTGGTAAAACTTCACCCACTTTTCATATAATGAAATTAATTGATGAAATTTAGCGTAATTTATAAGTAAAAATACCAATTTCATATTTATTTTAATGCCTGTAAAGAATAAAGTATCACTCTCTGAATAGCTTACAGTAATATCTTGAACGAATTCTGAACGTTTTTGTTGGTCTTTTTGACCTTTTATGACGTTGTTATGGGTTTCTTAATACTAAATACTGAGTCTGCCTTGATTCTTATCCATTTAGTCTTTTATGAGTAACTTCATAGTTTTCATGAGATTTATGTAAGCGTAATAAGAAAGGATTGCTGAATTACCGCAGAGTAATCGCAAGCATAAAAATAATAATGAGGAATTTACTATGTTCAAGAAAACCAAACTTGTTGCTGGAATAACCCTTGCAACAGCGACTTTAATCTCTCAACAAATCTCTGCAGCTGGCTTTGCGGTAAACGAACAAAGTGCAACAGCATCAGGTACAGCGCTCGCTGGTAATGCTGCAAGTGATACGGATATCTCATTCAGTTATTGGAACCCTGCGCTATTTGCCAATGCAACTGAGACCTCTCTATATATTAATGGGTCTTATGTTTCACCATCTGTAGAAATGAAGAACCAAACAGCGACAAACTCATCAATATCAGGTTTTGGCGGACCGACAGTTAGCTCAACTGAAGGAAGCTCTGACCCTTCAGAAAGCGCAATTATCCCTTCTATTTATTTAGCCGTTCCGATCAATGACAAAACAGTTGTCGGTGTATCTTTAAACATTCCATATGCTATTTCAAGTGATTATGATGATGACTGGGCTGGTAAATACCATGCCACCAAAACAGAATTACAAGATATTTCTTTATCATTAAGCGCTGCTTATCGTGTTAATGATTGGATAGATGTAGGTGCAAGTATTCAAGCTCACAGTGCCTCAATGACACTCGAAGCAGAAGTTATTGATTGGGATGCTGATGGCTATGGCAGCCAAGAACTTGAAGATGATTTATCTTTTGGTTGGTCTGTTGGTATAGCAATGGAACCACAAGAAGGTACACGAGTTGGTATCGGTTATCGCAGCGAAGTTGATGTTAACCAAAAAGGTAAAGTCGACTTCTCCAACATGAGTACCACTGCTCAGACGAACTTAGGCACTGTTGATGCAAACATTACAGCTGATAATACGCTTCCTTCACTATTAACCCTTAGTTTAGAGCAAGAGTTAACAGATGATTTAACACTTGGCTTAACCGCTATGCGTACCGGCTGGAGCTCAGTTCAAGCACTAGACATTGATTATGATGACGCAACAACTAGCTTGAGTAACTCAACAGTAACGCTTAATTATAAAGATGTCTGGTTTTACTCAGCTGGTCTAACTTATGATTATTCTGAAGATCTAATCTTAAGAACAGGTTATGCAGTTGATAACTCCCCTTCTGATCCAAATAACCTTTCGGCACGTGCTCCAGGTAGTGACAGACAATGGATAACATTAGGCGGTACTTATAATGTGTCTGAATCTACTCAAGTTATGTTTTCATACATTCACCTAACATCGGACCCTGCGAAGGTTGACAAAGACGGAACTGGTGAAGATGCATCACGTGGTTCATTCTCAGCTGACTATGACATCAGCGCTAACATCTTTGCATTGGCGGTTAACACCACTTTCTAACGAAAATGCCTTACAAAGAAAGTTATATAAAAAACCCAGCTTCGGCTGGGTTTTTGCTTTTAAAGCACAAGATTAAAGTTCATTAATCACCTCAAATTCTTCCGTTTTTAAAATACGAAAACTACGTATTAATACCGAGTTCGATCTCAGTAATCTCCCTCTCAAGTTACGTATTCTTGCCAATTTATTTTGATCACTTCCTAAGCGATAGTGTTAGTGCTTTTGTAATACCAGCAAACAATAAACATATTGCAGGACAATAAAAATAATGAAAAATTTAAAATATAAAACCCTCATTGCAACAACCGCAGTACTTGCGAGTGCTTTCACAATGCCAAGCTTTGCAGCTGATAGAGTTTACAAACTTAAGCTAGCTGAAACTTGGTCTGCTAACTTTCCTATCTTCGGGGACGCACCAAGAAACATGGCTCGTATCGCTGAAGAGATGTCAGGTGGCCGTTTAAAAATCACTATAGACTCTTCAAACAAACACAAAGCAGCCTTTGGTATTTTTGACATGGTTCGTTCTGGTCAATACGACATGGGACACTCAGCGTCTTACTACTGGAAAGGGAAAGTACCTAACACACTTTATTTCACAACTATGCCATTCGGTATGATTACTCCTGAGCAATATGGTTGGTTCTACTACGGTGGTGGTATGAGCTTAATGCAAGATGTTTATAAGCCATTTGGCTTACTATCATTCCCAGGTGGTAACACTGGCAACCAAATGGGCGGTTGGTTTCAAAAGGAAATCAATTCTGTTGAAGACTTAAAAGGTCTTAAAATGCGTATTCCAGGCTTTGCTGGTGAAGTCATGGCTAAATTGGGCGCTAAACCAACTAACATAGCATCTGGTGAGCTTTACACTGCACTAGAGCGTCGTACTATCGATGCGCTTGAGTGGGTAGGTCCATCTCTAGATCTACGCATGGGTTTCCACAAAATTGCACCTTACTACTATACAGGTTGGCATGAGCCAAGTACTGAACTTCAATTCTTAGTCAATCAGCGTACTTGGAAAAAATTGCCTGACGACCTAAGAGAAATTCTACGTACCGCAATGAAAGTATCTGCCTATGACATGTACATTCAGTCATATCATGAAAGTGGTGAAAACTGGGCAACAATGAAAACCGAATATCCAAATGTAGAAGTAAAAACCTTCCCGAAAGATGTTCTCAATGCTATGCGTAAAGCAAACCAAGAATTACTTGATGAGAAAGCGGCAGCTGACCCATTAGCAAAAGAAATTCTTGAATCTCAAGCGGCATATCTGAAAAAAGCACGTGTTTGGACAAATATTTCCGACCGCGCATATCTTGATGGCCTAGACGACACAGCCAACTAGAATCAACCGCTTTAAGGACTAGAATAAAGAAGTTTTATTCTAGTCCTCTCTCCTTTTAGCATTAACCTAAATCCAGGTGCATCTATGTTTTTACTTAATCTTGAACGAGTGATATCTCGTTATAGCATATTACTTGGCAAGCTCTCTGCCCTGCTATTCATCTTATTGCTACTAAACGTATTTTACGATGTGTTAATGCGCTACGTTTTTAATGACGTATCGATTGGCATGCAAGAGTTAGAATGGCACTTATACGCTGCTATTTTTCTTTTAGGTATCCCCTATGGCCTCGCTACAGGCGGCCATGTAAGAGTCGACTTATTTTACGAGCGCTTATCAATTAAAGGTAAAGCTTGGATAGATCTTTTCGGCTGCCTTTTTTTACTTATCCCTTTCGCCACACTCGTTGCCTATTACGGTGTTGGTTTTGCAACAGAAGCCTTTAAATTAGGTGAAACAAGTGGAGATCCAGGCGGCCTACCTTATCGCTGGATAATCAAAGCCGTTATTCCTTTCGCTTTCTTTTCTATTGCTATCAGCGGTGTTGGCATGTTGCTAAGGTGCATTAATGCAATTCGTGGCTTGAGTAAAACAGGGTTTGACCACGATCCAATCCAGCACTAACAAAAAAGCTCATTTCTACATTACAGATAAATATAAAGATAATAAGCAAAAGATTAGGTAAGAAGTATGATAGGTATAATAATGTTTTTCGTAGCATTGGTAATGCTACTCTTTGGATTTCCGGTTGCCTTTACTTTTGGCGGCATAGCTTTAATTTTTGGTGTTTTTGCTGAAGGTTTTGATATGTTCGCCTTCATGCCTTTCCGTATACAAAGCTATATGGAAAACACTGTTATGATGGCAGTACCTCTTTTTGTCTTCATGGGGATAGTGCTACAAAAAACCCAGCTTGCTGAGCAGCTATTAGAAGCAATGGGTAAATTATTTGGCGGTGTACGTGGCGGTTTAGCAATTTCAACCATCTTAGTAGGTGCTTTACTTGCTGCATCAACAGGCGTAGTAGGAGCCAGTGTTGTAGCAATGGGATTAATTTCCCTACCAGTAATGCTTAAATATAAATATAACAAGTCTTTAGCATGCGGCACTATCTGTGCGTCAGGCACACTAGGTCAAATCATCCCTCCTTCGATTATTTTAATCATTTTAGGTGATGTCCTTGGTATTCCTGTGGGAGACTTATTCCAGGCTGCAATTGCACCAGGCATGATCTTAATTGGTTGCTACATTGTTTATATTTTAGTCACTACCTTTTTAAACCCTGAATCAGCACCTGCAATTCCTTATAACGAAGAAGATGGTACGCGTAGCCAACAGGTTGTTGCTGCTTTAAAAGCAATTGTACCGCCTCTGACACTTGTACTTGTTGTATTGGGCTCAATTTTCACAGGTATTGCAACACCAACTGAATCTTCTGCTTTAGGCGGAGTTGGCGCATTGATCCTAGCTATCCTATATAGGAAGTTCAATCTTAAAATGCTGTTTGACTCAAGCCTAGAAACAGTAAAAGTGACAGCTATGGTATTCGCTATATTAATGGGCGCCACAGCCTTTTCTATGGCATTTAGCTACACTGGTGGTGATTATATTGTTGAAGAAGCATTACTATCTTTACCTGGTGAAAAGTGGGGCTTCATTATCCTATCTATGGTCGCGATTTTGATTCTTGGCTTCTTCATCGACTTCGTAGAAATCGCCTTTATCATAGTGCCAATTTTAGCACCTGTTGCTGAAACACTAGGCATCAATATGATTTGGTTTGCGGTATTAATCGCAATGAACTTACAAACTTCATTCTTAACACCACCCTTTGGTTTTAGTCTCTTCTATCTAAAAGGTGTTGCACCCAAATCAATTACAACCATGGATATATATAAGGGCGTACTACCCTTCATAGCAATTCAGGTATTAGTACTCATTAGTATCATTCTATTCCCTGACTTTTATGGCATGGGATAGCTAAATGATTTAAGATCAAAACAAGGCTGCTCATTTAATGGGCGGCCTTTTCAAGTTGGAGGGATCCAAAATAAAAATAATAAATAAGGCAAAGTTCGTGAACTTAAAAGTTAAGATTTTATTTTTGACTGTGGTCCCCCTATTGTGTGCAACCGCAATTATTACCTACCTTGGCCTCACATCAGCCAAAGAACTTGCACGCGAAGAACTCAGAATTTATGAAAACAACCTCATTAAGGTAAAAAAAGAAGCCTTAAAAGACCAGGTTGACCTCGCTTTCTCGGCCATTCAAAGCACGTTAGAAAATCCAAATTTGGATGAAGAAAGCGCTAAAGAACAAGTTAAACAAATTCTTGATAAATTAACCTATGGTGATGAAGGGTACTTTTTTGCCTACACCCAAGATGGAACTAACTTGGTCCACCCTATTCAACCAAATTTTGTTGGCCAAAACCTTTGGAGTTTTGAAGATTCATCCGGTAATTTATTAATCCAGCATTTACTCAAAGCTGCAGCCAAAGATGGCGGTGGATTTCATCGTTATATCTGGGAAAAGCCAAGCAGCATGCGTCAAGAGGAGAAACTAAGCTATGTATCTCAAATTGAGCGCTGGAACTGGATGTTTGGCACAGGCCTCTATTTAGATGACATTTATGCTGAACTAGCTAAAGCGGATGCCACAATTAATGAAAATATTAGAGAAAGTTTTTTCACTGTTCTAGCCATCATTGCGGCAACCATTATTTTAGTTATTCTACTAAGCTTGGCCATCAATTTGCACGAGCACAAATTAGCAGATGATCGCCTTAAAGCCTTAGTAAAACGCTTTGTCAGGCTACAAGTGAGTGAAAGACGAAAATTCTCACGAGATTTACACGACGGCATCAATCAATTATTAGTTTCTTGTAAGTTTCGTATTGAGTTAGCCAAAAATACTCTAATCAAGGCTCACGATACAAATAAAGTTGAGGCTCATTTAGATACAGCTGAAGAAGTAATCACTCAAAGCATCCAAGAAATAAGACAAATAAGCCATAACCTACGTCCAACAGCACTAGATGATCTAGGTTTAAAAACCGCTCTCAACTCACTTCTTGATCAGTTTGAAGAAAGAACCAATATTAAAGTTAAGAAATTTATTCAGTTTGATGAAAACAGTGTATCTGACGAAGCCGAAATAACACTTTATCGCCTTGCTCAAGAGTGCCTGTCTAATATCGAAAAACATGCGCAAGCTAACAAAGTATCCTTTCACCTTTCTCTCTTTAATCAAAGAATAGAGTTTGAATGTATCGATAACGGCATTGGTTTTAGCCAAAACAAACAAGCGATTAAAACAAGACGACAAGGCATTGGCCTTATCAATATGAAAGAGCGCATTGAACTGATTGGGGGGGACTATAATTGCAGATCTCAACCTAAACGCGGAACTAAAATTACAGCAACTCTTGAAAGTAATATCTTAAAATAAAAACAAAAAACTAAATTCTGAGGGATACACAGCATGTCTTCGATAAATGTACTTCTCGTTGATGACCACATACTCGTTTTAGACGGCCTTAGAGCAAGATTAGAGCTAGAAAACAACATTAAGGTACTTGGAACTGCTAATAATGGGTTAGAAGCCCTAGAGCAGTCTAAAAAGCTAAAACCTGATGTTGTATTAATGGATGTTTCTATGCCTGTACTTAATGGTATAGAAGCAGCAAAACGGTTTCAGTCAGAGCAGCCTGATATAAAGATCCTTATGTTAAGCATGCATCAGGACAAAGAATACATTTTATCGCTCATTCAAGCAGGCGCAAGCGGTTATGTATTAAAAGATGTACCCGCAGCTGAGCTTGTTCTTGCTATTGAAACCGTCATGAGAGGCGGCAGTTATTTTAGCTCTGGTGCATCTCAAGCTCTTTTTCATGGCCAAGAAGATACAAAAGAAGAACTAACAAAGCGTGAACTTGCTGTATTGAAAGAATTAGCGATAGGTGCTGCCAATAAAACAATCGCGAAAAATTTAAACATAAGTGTAAGAACGGTAGAGACACACAGACAAAATCTAAAAAATAAATTAGGCATTCACTCAGCAGCAGGCCTCACAAAATATGCTATTGAAAACAAATTAATCTAACGAAGCTGTTAAAGCTAAACTTTCAATTATTAATCCGCTCTCTTTAGCTGCTAGATTTTTACCATTAAAACGGCAGCTCTTCTCTAGAAATGTAAATAGCATGAAAAATTAAAAAATATTTTTCAAACAAAAATAAAATTTATAAGTGGTATTTGATGAGATTAAATTAGAAGGACCTTAGGAAGGAATGATAATGGCGGAACAGACGAGACTCGAACTCGCGACCCCCTGCGTGACAGGCAGGTATTCTAACCAACTGAACTACTGCTCCTTTTTCATGTTCTTTTAGCCACTGTATATCCAAAAGGAAGTGGTGGGTGTGGAGAGGT
>NZ_JXYC01000033.1:0-87321 GCF_000967665.1 Marinomonas sp. S3726
TCGGCTTTTTTAGTTTTAAGGCTTAGTGGATATTAGTCCATCCAACCTAGCGTTACCCAATACCAAAAATCAGGATCGGCATCTTTTGGTCTTGCAGGAATAATCAGTTGTCCATTTTCATCAAGATGCACTGAGCTAGGATAGTTTTCTACTAAGATAGCTAGGTTTCTGTCTGCCAACTCCTCTTGCTCTAATTCAATATAAGCTTGAACGCTAATGGCGAGTGCCTCTTCTATTGAGTCAGAACTAGGATATTGGTTGAGAACTGTTTGGCTTCTGTGAAGAGCCGCTAAAGGGGCGTTACGTTTAAAGTAATACTTAGCAACTTGTAGCTCGTGTTTTGCAATGGTGTTGCGTAAATAAATCATGCGAGCTTTCGCATCATTGGCATACTCACTTTCAGGGTAACGTTTAAGGAGGTCTGCAAACTCGCGGAAAGCTTTAACAAACTCACTCGTATCTCTTTGGCTTGGATCTTGATTTAAGAAGCGGGCACTAAGGGTTTGGCCACCTTTATATGTGGAAAGGGCGCGATAGTAAAAGACATAATCTATAGTTTCAAAGTCTGGGTATTTTTTAATAAAGCGCTCAGCATTAGCGTGTGCTGAAATATAGTCACTTGCTAAAAAATAGGCATAAATTAACTCAAGTTCTGCTCTTTGGCTAAACTCACCAAAAGGGTAGCGACTATCAAGGTCCTTCAGGTTTTTAACAGCGACAAGTGGTCGGCCTTGATCAAATGCTTCTTGAGCATTCTGGTAATATTCTCGCTCAGGTAGGTCTGGTTCTTGAACCGGTGTATTGGAGCAGGCTCCTAGTAATAAAGAAATTCCAACGAAACCAGATAATTGCAGCAAAGACTTGCGTAATCCCATGTATAATCAAACCTTGAATAGTTAAATGTAATCCTGCCTTGATTGACTCTAAAATAGTCATAAAGTTTCCAATGGCAGTTAGATACACCTTTTTTCTTTGTAACTTGATCGATAATACGTAAAAATTACGCAAATTAAGATCAACTCGAATTTAAGTACATTGTATGGCAGAGCGCATAGTAAAAGAAGCCCAAGTTCCATTTGAATTAAATGGGCAAAGGTTTGATTTAGTCGCAACAGAACTCTTTAGTGATTATTCAAGGTCACGTATTCAGACTTGGATTAAAGAAGGGGTTTTATTAGTTGATGGCAAGAAGTCAAAAGCGAAAGAAAAACTTTTTGTAGGTGAAGTAATTAGCCTAGAAACCTTAGTTGAAGATATTGATGATCATCAACCCGAAGATATCCCTTTAGATATCGTTTTTGAAGACGACGATATTATTGTGATCAACAAGCCAGCAGGCTTGGTTGTTCACCCTGCGGTAGGGCACCGCACAGGTACCTTGATGAATGCTATTTTATTTCATTGTCCTGAATCGGCCCATATCCCAAGGGCAGGTATCGTTCACCGTCTTGATAAAGAAACAACTGGCTTGATGGTTGTTGCTAAAACATTAGCAGCACAAACTGAGTTGGTTGCTCAGCTGCAAGATAGAAGTATGGGGCGTGAATATGAAGCGGTGACTATAGGCATAATGACTGGCGGTGGTACAGTAAATGAGCCAATTGGTCGTCATCCTCAGAACCGTCAAAAAATGGCGGTAGAGCCTTTAAATGGTAAAGATGCTGTGACGCATTACCGTTTATTGCAACGTTTTAAAAACCACACACATATCCGACTTAAACTGGAAACTGGACGTACACACCAAATTCGTGTGCATATGTCTCATATTCAATTCCCTTTATTAGGCGACCCTCAATATGCTGGACGGATGAAAATGCCTAAAGCTTGCATTCCTGAATTGAGAGAAGAGCTGCAAAACTTTAGACGACAGGCCCTACATGCAAAAAGATTAGAGCTATCACACCCTATTAGCGGTGAGTTTATGGAATGGGAAGTCGATCTACCTGACGATATGAAGCAGCTGATTGAGCTTCTTAACCAAGACTTAGCAGAAACAGATAGTGTAGAAGGTGACTTCTAAGCTTTTATTTTTCTTGGTTTATTTGGAGAAAAAGTGACCTCAACACATTCAAATGATTCATACATCTGTCCTCAATGGCCAGCGCCTAAACAGATAAAGGCTTTTTCATCGACTCGCCAAGGCGGTGTGAGTGAAATGCCTTATGGTTCGTTAAACCTAGGTGCTCATGTTGGTGATCAGATTACAGACGTGACTGAGAACCGACAACGTTTTGCTGATCATATTAATATGCCTACAAGTTTACGTTGGCTTAATCAGGTTCATGGTACTAAAACGGTCACCTTGCCTTCAAAAGCCTTGGGTGATTTAGAAGCCGATGCCTCTTTTACACAAACTAAAGGTCAGGTGTGTGCTGTAATGACAGCTGATTGTCTGCCCTTGTTGATTTGTAATAACAAGGGAACACAAGTTGCCGCATGTCATGCTGGCTGGCGTGGATTATGTGACGGCGTAATCGAGTCAAGCATTGCAAAGTTTGAGGATGCTAGCGATCTGATGGTTTGGCTTGGGCCTGCCATTGGTGCCAGTGCATTTGAAGTGGGTGGTGAGGTTAAAGAGGCGTTTGTGCTGCAAGATAAACAAGCAGAAAGCGCTTTTAAGACATCAAGAAATGATGGTAAATGGCTTGCTGATATTTACCTTTTAGCTAAGCAAAGGCTGAAGGCCTTGGGTGTAAATCAAATTTATGGTGGTGATTATTGTACTTATGAAGATGAGTCACAATTTTTTTCTTATCGACGAGATAAACAAACAGGTCGATTAGCCAGCGTAATCTGGATTGACGCAGAAAGTTGAAAGAAGAGCCGAGAGGCTCTTTTTTTATGGGTGTCAAAAAAATGACACTCAGCAATTGAATTTTAAAAAGTGGGACCTATCTAGAAAGGTATCTAAGGTATTTTTCGGATAATTAGGACTTTAATATGAGAATCGACCGATTAACCAGTAAATTACAAATCGCACTTTCTGATGCTCAGTCTGTTGCTTTAGGCAGAGATCACGCCTACATAGATGCCGTCCATTTATTAGTTGCTTTATTTGACCAACAAGGCAGCGGCATTCGACCTATTCTTCAGCAAGCTGGTATTCAGGTGGCGAAATTTCGCGATACCTTAAACCATATTCTGGATGGCTTGCCTGAAATGCAGGATCACGATGGTAACATTCAAATGTCGCCAGAGTTGGGTCGCCTACTAAATTTAGCAGATAAAGAAGCACAGAAACGTAAAGATCAATATATCTCCTCTGAGCTAATTTTATTAGCCATGTTTGACGGTAAAGATGAACTTGCCAAAGCGCTTAAAAAAACCGGTGTAAGCAAAGCAGATATTGTTGCTGTTATTGATCAGGTACGTGGTGGGGAAGGGGTGAATGACCCGAACGCAGAAGAAAGCCGCCAAGCGCTAGATAAGTTTACGGTAGATTTGACTGCACGTGCAGCGGAAGGCCAGCTAGACCCTGTGATAGGCAGAGATGACGAAATTCGTCGTACTATTCAAGTGTTACAGCGTCGTCGTAAAAATAATCCTGTTTTAATTGGTGAGCCTGGGGTGGGTAAAACGGCTATCGCAGAAGGATTAGCTCAGAGGATTGTAAATGGTGAAGTGCCTGAAGGGTTAAAGAATAAACGCGTTTTATCTCTCGATATGGCCGCTCTGATTGCAGGTGCAAAATACCGTGGAGAATTCGAAGAAAGGCTGAAATCCTTATTAACTGAGCTTGCTAAACAGGAAGGTCAGGTGATTCTTTTCATTGATGAAATACACACCATGGTTGGTGCGGGTAAATCTGAAGGCTCAATGGATGCGGGTAATATGTTAAAGCCTGCTTTGTCTCGTGGTGAACTTCATTGTGTGGGGGCGACAACGCTAGACGAGTATCGCCAGTTTATTGAGAAGGATGCTGCTCTAGAGCGTCGTTTCCAAAAGGTGCTAGTTGAAGAGCCGAGTGTAGCCGATACCATAGCAATTCTACGTGGTTTAAAAGAGCGTTATGAGATTCACCATGGGGTAGATATTACGGATTCTGCAATCATTGCAGCGGCTAAGTTATCACAACGCTATATTACCGATAGACAACTGCCTGATAAGGCGATTGATCTAATTGATGAAGCGGGAAGCCGTATTCGTATGGAAATGGACTCTAAGCCTGAGGATATGGATAGGCTTGAGCGTCGACTTATTCAATTAAAAATTGAAAAAGAGGCCCTGAAGAAAGAAAAAGACAGAGCCTCTAAACAAAGGCTTTCAAAACTCGAATCAGATATAGCCATTGCTGAAAAGCAGTTTAGTGACCTTGAAGAAATTTGGAATGCAGAGAAAGCCCAGTTACAAGGGGCGCAAAAGTTAAAAGAAGAGCTTGAATCTGTACGTCAAGAAATGGAAGAAGCTAGACGTGATGGCAACCTAGCTAAGATGTCTGAGCTACAGTATGGGGTGATCCCTATGCTAGAAGCTGAAATAGAAAAAGCCAGTATGGCGGAAGAGCTTGATCAAGCCCAACTGCTTAGAAATCGCGTCTCAGAAGAAGAAGTGGCGACAGTTGTTTCTCGTTGGACCGGAATTCCTGTGGATAAAATGCTACAAGGAGAACGTGAAAAGCTATTGACCATGGAAAATGAGTTACACAATTCAGTTATAGGTCAAGAAGAAGCTGTGACTGCGGTTGCTAATGCTGTAAGACGTTCTCGTTCTGGCTTAGCTGATCCAAATCGACCCAATGGGTCTTTCCTATTTTTAGGGCCAACTGGTGTTGGTAAAACTGAGCTGTGTAAATCTTTAGCGACCTTTTTGTTTGATACTGAAGCGTCTATGGTCAGAGTGGATATGTCTGAGTTTATGGAAAAACACTCAGTTGCTCGTTTGATAGGCTCTCCTCCAGGTTATGTGGGATATGAAGAAGGTGGCTACTTAACAGAAGCGGTTAGACGTCGACCTTATTCTGTACTTTTGTTAGATGAAATTGAAAAAGCACATCCTGATGTATTTAACATTTTGCTGCAGGTACTTGATGATGGCCGTTTAACTGACGGACAAGGACGCACGGTCGACTTCAGAAATACTGTGATAGTGATGACCTCAAATTTAGGTTCTGACCTGATTCAAAACTATCGTACTAATGAGCAGTACGAAGAAATCAAACAAGAAGTACTTGGTGTTGTAGGTAATCACTTTAGACCAGAATTTATTAACCGAATTGATGAAACTGTGGTTTTCCATCCGCTTATGCAGAGTCAAATCCATGGTATTGCGCGTATTCAAATGACTCACTTAAATGCCAGATTACAAGAAATGGGGATGACACTCACTTTATCTGAGAAGGCGTTGGATCGTCTTGCTGAAGTGGGGTATGACCCAGTGTATGGTGCAAGACCACTTAAAAGAGCGATTCAAAATTGGCTCGAAAACCCATTAGCGAATGAATTGTTAGCGGGAAATTTTGTTTCTGGAGATGCCATTTTGGCAGATTTAGAAGAGGCGAATATTGTTTTCAAAAAACAATAATCTTTTCTCTCAACAATAGTAGGCCCCAAGATAGCGTGTTTTATCTTGGGGCTTTTTTATTAGGATTTATGCTTCTTAAATCTCAATTAAGCTTGCTGCACTGATTTTTTGCTGCTTCATATATTCTTTAAATCGCATGGTATAACCACAGCTTAAGCTTTGCTCAACTTGATTCATTAAGGTGTGTTCTGTGTGAATTTCAGCTTCATCATTAAAGCTAATAATGTCAAAACAGCTTGGCTGAAGTAGATGAATTAACTGATTAAAAATATTGACGCTGTGATGCTTGATATCAAGGTTTGTTTCAAAGCTAACATAGGAGCTTTTTTCTTGTGGCGTGATATGCATGGTCGCATATTTATCTCCCAGTATCGCATTCATAGAATAGCCAAAGGGTTCAAAAACATACTCATCAATCGTAAAGCCAGGTAGTAGTGTTTCAAGGCTAAGTAGTGAGCGAATTGTTTTGGTATCTTGTCCCTCTTGTCTTAAATAATCAGCCGCTTTGCCTTCAATATGATACATCAAGAGCTCAAAGGTTTTATCTGACTCGTTTGGTGAATAGGGTTTATCTAGGTGGTAAATATAATTGTGGTGGCTATCAAGGTTACCTAGTTGAAATGCGACACCTTTGAGTCTTTTTTGTAGCTGAGCAATATCTTGTTCAAATGAGGTCTTCTGCAGGTGAGACTGGTACTCATTTTTACGCTGAAAAATAACAGACTGAATTAATTCAAGTTGACCTTCAAATTGATTCTCTAGGTGATCAAGAAAGGCTTGAAGTGAATTGACTAAGGTTGTGGTGCCGCATGTTAGCATCAAAAAATGATGATCCCACACAAACAAACTAGATTCAGATAAGAGGTAAGCATCACAGTGCTCATTAGAAATGCTTGAAAGAATCTCTGCTTCACATTGAGCCACTATGCTGGCCCAAAAATCTATGCCTAGGCTTCTTAATGAGACCGCATCATGAGACATGACAAGCTCAACTTTTTTCTCTGAACCTTCAAAGAACATAGGACAATCCTCTTAATACTAGTGCGCCCTGAAATATGATTAAAACGATGCTTCAATCAAACAAACTCAGGTAAGTTTTACCTTTAATTTATGAGACCTCTTAGCAAGTATTCTGCTTGCTGAAATTTGAGTGCGGCTATTGTATCCATCTTTTTTAAAAGCGAAAGATAATTTTTATGCTTGTATTAAAAAGTTGATAAAAATTTAAAGAGGTAATTGAGAAAGCGATAAAAAAAGAGCCTATAAAGACTCTTTTTTTATTATGAATTGTCGTTTTTAGACTGGGTTTATTAAGCGCTAAAAGCGGCACCCTGAATGCCCATGAAAGGAACTTGAGTATGAGGTGTAATGCGCTCATTACGGGGAGGAATACCAAAATATTCACGATAACATTTACTAAAATGAGGGGTTGAAACAAAACCACAGGCTATACCTATGTCGGTAATAGACATATTTGTTTGAGTCAGAAGTTTTCTGGCTCTAACGAGGCGAAGTTTTAAGTAATAGCGTGATGGTGTGCAGTTTAAATGTTTTTGGAATTGTCGCTCTAGCTGTCTTCTAGACATGCTCACAAAGCTGGCCAACTCATCTAAAGAAATTGGTTCTTCTAAGTTAGCTTCCATCAGAGACACAACTTCCATTAATTTAGAATGGCTAGGGCCTAAATAGGTTCGTAATGGGATTCGTTGTAAGTCACTTTCAGTTCGAATGCGTTCAGACATAAACTCTTCACCAATGGCTGCACTGAGTTCATGACTAAAGTGCTTACGTACTAGGTTTAAAAACATATCCAATGGGGCTGTACCGCCTGCACAAGTGAAGCGGTCTCTATCGAATGAAAAGAGTTTTAAATCTGTATAAGCATTTGGAAAGCGCTCGCAGAAAGTCGTCATGTACTCCCAATGAACCGTACAGCGGTAGCCGTCCATCAAGCCTGCAGCGGCAAGAATAAAGGCACCGGTGCAAATGGCTCCCATTGCAGTCCCTTTCTTTTCTTGCTCTCTTAACCAATGTAATAGTTGAGGGTCACAGTGTTTTTCTACATTAACACCTGAGCAAACAATGATACCGTCAAAATTAGATAGATCCTGTCTAAAGTCGAGGTCAGCGGCAATCATAATATTGTCACTCGCTTTGGCCGGTTGCCCATCTTGAGTAATGGTAAACCACTCATACACATCATGGCCCAACAAATAGTTTGCCATACGCATAACTTCTATCGCTGATGTCATAGGCAGCATGGAAAAGTCCTCTACCAGAACAAAACCATAACGATACTTTTTGGTTGGTGCGGTTGTTGTCATTACGACTACCTCTGAATGTTGAGTGGGTGCTTATTTAAAGTTTTTGATCAGGGGTGGCAGGTCAACTTTATGATTAAGATTAATCTTTGTTGAATTTTTCTTCTGTCATACTGATTTAAGGCTTTAATAGCGGCCATATTTTTATTTTAGTCCCCGATTCGTACTGTGCCATGTCGGTTAGGGGTAAGGGTGTTCTAATAACGACAATATCTCATTTAAAAGCGTCATAACCTATGTTTTTATTAATTTTTTTGGGGCTTAAAAGCCGAGGAAAATGAGTTTAGGACATGGTTAATTTTTCAAAAGGCTTAATTTTTAATAAGTTAGGTCTATTTTTAGCAAAAAATTGACGCTTTTACGTGTCTAAGATCAATTGCTTTTCTATCTTTATTCTTTGTGCGACATGCTTGCTGCCTTTGGTTTATCGCTAAAAAGGGGGGATAACTCGCCAGTTACCTGCTTATTAGCTTGATAATCATTCCTATTAGGGCTTGTAAGCAGGTCTAAAAAGCAATTCCTATGTTTTATCTAAGAGGGTTTTTTTAAATTTGGATGGTTAGAGTATAAAAATGTCGTTTTTGAATAAACGAGTGAAGGCCGCTAATCACATACTCCGTTTTATTCAGACTCAGCCTATTATTTATGGCTACCTTAATAAGAAAAGCATAAGAAGAAGACAAGAAGAGTAAAGTCGATGAATGATACTTTTTTAAACACAGTAAATACGCAAACATGGGCTAATGGCCGTCACCAAGTCAGATGTGTAAACCGCATTTGGGAAACACCTGATGTGACGACTTTCTGCTTTATGGCAGAGCAGCCAATCATGTTCTTCTTCAAACCTGGTCAGTTTGTCACGCTTGAATTAATGATTGAAGGTGAACAGATCATGCGTAGTTATACTATTGCATCGTCACCTTCTGTTCCTTATAGCTTTTCTATTACCGTAAAGCGTGTACCTGGTGGTCTTGTTTCAAACTGGTTACATGACAACTTGTCTGAAGGTGATGAATTAGCCGTTCATGGTCCAATGGGGATCTTTAACTGTATCGATCACCCTGCTGAAAAAGTACTTCTTCTTTCTGGTGGTAGTGGTATTACACCAACTATGTCTATGGCACGTTGGTTCTATGATACCAATACGGGTGTTGATATGGTTTTCTGCCATAGTGCCAGATCACCATCAGACATTATTTTTAGACGTGAATTAGAGTTGATGGATTCACGTGTGCCTAATTTACAAGTTAACTTTGTCTGTGAAACTCATGGCATAGGTGAAACTTGGTCAGGTTATAGGGGCTATTTAGACTTATTTAAACTGCAACTCATGGCACCTGACTTTAAAGAAAGAACGGTCTTTTGTTGTGGTCCAGCACCTTATATGGCTGCAGTTAAGCGTATGCTTCAAGATGCTGATTTTCCAATGGAAAATTACTTTGAAGAAAGCTTCGGCGAGCCGCCTGCTGATGAAGATCTAGATATCCTGACAGAAGCTGAAGAAGAAGCTCTGGAAGATAGATCTGAAGGTGCCATGGTTTCTTTCACTAATATTGGTAAAGGTATCAAGGTTAAAGCAGAAGAAACTGTTCATTCGGCTGCTACCCAGCTAGGTATTCGCATTCCTAAAGCATGTGGTATGGGTATTTGTGGTACCTGTCGTGTTCTTAAAGTCTCCGGAGAAGTAGAGATGGAGCATAACGGCGGTATTACAGATGATGATGTGGCAGATGGCTACATACTTTCATGCTGTTCTAAGCCAAAAACAGACGTCGAAATCGAGGTTTAATCAAAAATCGTGTTTCCTATTGGAAACTTTGTGTTCTAATAGGGGAAAGATTAATCCTTTTCGCATGCCGGTTAATTTTAATTAACTGGCAGGCATAATCACATGAGGCGTTGTTATGGCTATTAGCTTATTTGATTTATTTAAAGTTGGTATCGGTCCATCTAGTTCACACACTGTGGGTCCTATGGTTGCGGCTAATCAATTTGTCCACTTTCTTGACGATGAGAAACTCACACCTAAAGTGACACGCGTTATGTGTGAACTTTATGGATCCCTTGGGGCAACAGGTAAAGGCCATGGTACAGGTAAAGCTGTACTAATGGGCTTAGAAGGTGAGCTTCCTGATTCTATTGACCCAGATACGGTAGATCCTAGAGTAGAAGCAATTGAATCAACTAAACAAATTAGTTTGAATGCTAAGCATAGCGTCGCTTTTGAACCCGCTACAGATTTGATTTATCACAGAATAGATCGTCTTGATTTTCATGCTAACGGTATGACATTACGTGCTTATGATGAAACGCAAACTTTGATTTGTGAAAAAACCTACTACTCAATTGGTGGTGGTTTCATTGTTAATCAAAATGATCAAGGTGAAGTTGAGTTAGTCGAAGATGATACTCAGCTAGCTTATGACTTTCATAGCAGCGAAGAGCTTTTAAAGTTGTGTAAAGAGCACGATCTTAGCATTGCTCAAATCATGCTAGAAAATGAGAAAGCATGGCGCAGTGAAGAAGAAGTAAAAGCTAATATTCTTTCTATCTGGCAGGTGATGAAATCTTGCATAGATAAGGGGATTCAAACCGAAGGTATTTTGCCTGGCGGCTTAAAAGTTAAACGTCGTGCAGCAAGCCTTTACCAAGACCTCACGAAGAAAAATAAGATGGATATGATTACACCATCTTTAGGGGCAATGGATTGGGTTAACTTGTATGCCCTAGCGGTAAATGAAGAAAACGCAGGTGGTGGTCGTATTGTGACTGCGCCGACAAATGGTGCTGCCGGCATTATTCCTGCTGTACTTCATTATTACTGGGATTTCTGCCCTCGTTCAAATGAAGAAGGCATTATTGATTTCTTTTTAACGGCTGCCGCAATTGGCCTGCTATTCAAAGAGAATGCTTCTATCTCTGGCGCTGAAGTGGGTTGCCAAGGGGAAGTAGGTTCAGCGTGCGCTATGGCAGCAGCAGGTTTAGCCGCAGCAACAGGTGGTTCACCTGAACAAATTGAAAATGCGGCGGAAATTGGTATGGAACATAACTTGGGACTGACATGTGACCCCATTGGTGGTCTGGTGCAGGTTCCTTGTATCGAACGTAATGCAATGGCTTCGGTTAAAGCGATTAACTCGGCGTCCATGGCACTTCGTGGTGATGGAACACACTATGTATCTCTGGATAAGGTAATAAAAACCATGCGAGATACAGGGCGTGATATGAATGATAAATATAAAGAAACTTCGCGAGGGGGATTGGCTGTTAACGTTATTGAATGTTGACGGGCGTTACCCTTTATTCCTAATAAAGTAGTTATTTAGCAGTTGATGGCAGTGAACAATATGGCAGCAATTTCTAGGGTGGTGATATGAAACGTTATTCAGTGTTTAGTCTTTTTAAGCATGCTCTAAGTCATCATGAAAATTGGCAAAGAGTTTGGCGTAATCCTAAACCAAAACAGGTTTATGATGTTGTCATTGTTGGTGGTGGTGGTCATGGTTTGGCAACTGCTTATTACCTAGCAAAAGAACATGGTATTACCAATGTTGCTGTAATTGAGAAGGGCTACCTAGGTGGCGGTAATACCGCGCGTAATACCACCATTGTTCGCTCTAACTACTTATGGGATGAAGCTGCAAACTTGTATGAACATGCAATGAAATTGTGGGAAGGTCTTAGCCAAGACCTTAACTACAACGTTATGTTCTCGCAACGCGGCGTATTAAACCTTGGGCATAACCTACAAGATATGCGTGATATCGAGCGACGTGTTAATGCTAACCGCTTAAATGGTATCGATGGTAGCGTTCTTAATGCTGCCCAAGTAAAAGAAATTTGTCCGTTACTGGACTGTTCAGACAATGCGCGTTACCCAGTGTTAGGGGCATCTTGGCAGCCAAGAGCTGGTGTTGCTCGTCATGATGCCGTTGCTTGGGGTTTTGCACGTGCTGCTGATGCGCTAGGTGTTGATCTAATTCAACAGACTGAAGTGACGGGTATTCGCCGCCATGAAGGCGCGGTTTGTGGTGTTGAAACCAACAATGGTTTTATCGCTGCAAAAAAAGTGGCCTGTGTTGCTTCTGGTAACTCTTCTGAACTTGCTCGTATGGTTGGTTTAGAACTTCCTCTAGAAAGTCACCCTCTACAAGCCTGTGTATCTGAACCGATTAAACCGATTATTGATACGGTTGTAATGTCGAATGCGGTACATGGCTACATGAGTCAATCAGACAAAGGTGATTTGGTTATTGGTGCTGGTATTGACTCTTATAATGGTTATGGTCAACGTGGATCATTCCAAGGTATTGAGCATACTTTAGCTGCCATTTGTGAGCTTTTCCCTGATGTTCGACGTGTACGTATGAACCGCGCTTGGGGTGGTATCGTTGATACGACACCTGATGCTTGCCCAATCATTAGTAAAACATCTGTACCTGGTTTGTATTTCAACTGTGGTTGGGGCACAGGTGGCTTCAAAGCGACACCTGGCTCAGGTAACGTTTTTGCGCACACGATTGCGCATGATGACCCACACCCACTGGCAAAAGCCTTCTCTATTGATCGCTTTAATTCTGGTTTCTTAATTGACGAACACGGCGCTGCCGGCGTTGCCCACTAGGAGGTATTCTTATGTTGCATATCTTTTGTCCTCATTGTCAGGAATATCGTGAGGAAGATGAATTTCATTACCGTGGACAGGCGCATATTGTGCGTCCTAAAGATCCAGAAGCGTTAACGGATGAAGAGTGGGGAAGTTACTTATTTTTTAGAAAGAACCCGAAGGGCATTCATCACGAACTTTGGTATCACACCACCGGATGTCGTCAATTTTTTAATGTTACCCGTGACACGGTAACTTACAAAATTCATGAAAGTTATAAAATAGGTGAAGAGCCTGCAGTGAAAAGTGAGGGCGACGTAACATGAGTCAGAACAAACGCTTAGCCAGTGGCGGTCGTATTGATCGTAAAAAAGTCATTAACTTTAGTTTTGACGGAAAATCTTATAAGGGTTTTGAAGGGGATACACTTGCTTCAGCCTTGCTAGCTAACGGTGTCGATATTATTGCCCGTAGTTTTAAATATTCTCGTCCTCGTGGTATCACAGGGCATGGTAGCGAAGAGCCAAATGGTGTTATTCAGTTAGGCACTGGTGCATCTACCATTCCCAATGTCAGAGCAACTCAACAGGAGTTGTATGCAGGCCTTGTAGCAAACCCAGTTGCAGGTTGGCCAAGTGTTAACTTTGATTTGATGGCTACGCTTGGAAAAGCAGGTGCCATGATGCCTCCTGGTTTTTACTACAAAACCTTTATGTACCCGCAAAAATTGTGGATGACATACGAGCACTTTATTCGTAAAGCGGCAGGTTTAGGTAAAGCCCCGACAGCACCAGATCCAGATACTTACGACAAAATTAATCATCATTGTGATGTGATGATTGTTGGCGCAGGCCCAGCTGGCCTTTCTGCGGCACTTGCTGCTGCAAAAACAGGCGCGCGAGTTATCATTGCTGATGAACAGAACGAAATGGGTGGTAGCCTACTTAGCACGACCCAAACAATTGATGGTGCTCCTGCAAGCCAATGGCTGCAAGATACTATTGAAACACTAGAAGACTATTCAAATGTGATTGTTCTGCCTCGTAGTACGGTTATGGGATATTACGATCATAACTTCTTGGCTGTGATTGAGCGTCGTACAGACCATCTTGGTGAGATCTCTCCAAGAGGGGCTCGTCAGCGTATGCATCGTGTCCGTGCGAAACAAGTTATCTTGGCACCAGGCGCACAAGAGCGACCTTTGATCTTTGCTAACAATGATATTCCTGGGGTGATGCTAGCTTCGTCTATTAGTGTTTACCTAAATCGTTATGCAGTCGCTCCTGGTAATGCTTTAGTTGTATCGACAGCAAACGACTCCGGCTATCAAGCTGCAATTGATTGGCATAAAGCTGGCCGAAAAGTAATCGGTATTGCTGATAGCCGCGCTGAGTCAAATGGCGAGCTGGTTGAAGAAGCTAAAAAATTAGGTCTTAAAATCTGGTTCTCACATGCTGTTATTGAAGCAAAAGGTAGCCGTCGTGTTTATGCTGCGACTGTGGCGCCAATTAATGCGGAAGGTACACAAGTAACCGGCACTAGCCAGAATTATGATTGCGATATTATTGCAACGTCTGGTGGTTGGAGTCCTGTTGTACATTTGAGTTGCCACACAGGCGCTCGTCCAGTATGGAATGATGACATTATCGGATTCTTACCTGGTAAAACGGTACAAAAGCAACACTGTGTAGGCTCCCTAATGGGACAGCATCAACTACACGACACTTTTGAGCAAGGCCTAGCAACCGGTGCACAAGCGGCATGTGAAGCAGGTTTTGGTGATGGTTCTAACTCAATTAAAGTACCGAGTGTTGATCTTGTTAAAACAGGCCAAGCTCAGGCGCTATTCTTAGTACCGCACTCTAAGTCAGTGAGTCGTGCACCTAAGCAGTTTGTTGATATGCAAAACGATGTAACTGCGGCGGGTATTGAGCTGGCGACACGTGAAGGCTTTGAGTCGATTGAACATGTTAAACGTTATACAGCGTTAGGCTTTGGTACTGACCAAGGTAAGTTGGGTAACATTAATGGTATGGCTGTTGCTGCTCAGTCTTTGAATAAGACCATCGCAGAAACAGGGACAACGATTTTCCGTCCATCTTATACACCAACAACTTTTGGTGCGATTGCTGGACGTGATACAGACAGTTTGTTTGATCCTATTCGTTATACTGCAATGCAGTCTTGGCATGAAGCTAACGGCGCCTTGTTTGAGGATGTGGGCCAATGGAAACGTCCTTGGTATTTCCCTAAGCCTGGTGAAACCATGCAACAAACATTGGATCGTGAATGTTTAGCAACGCGTAATAGTGTGGGCATATTAGATGCCTCTACACTTGGTAAGATTGATATCCAAGGTAAAGATGCGCGTGAATTCTTAAACCGTGTTTATACCAATGCTTGGAGCAAGTTAGCAGTCGGTAAATGCCGTTATGGTCTTATGTTGAAAGAAGATGGCATGATCATGGATGACGGTGTGACCTCTTGTATTGCCGATGATCATTTCATTCTAACAACCACAACGGGTGGTGCGGCTAATGTACTTGAGTGGCTAGAACTCTGGCATCAAACAGAGTGGCCTGAACTAGAAGTTTATATGACATCAGTGACAGACCACTGGTCAACCATGACTATTTCTGGTCCTAACTCTCGCAAAGTATTAGCGAAAGTATGTGATGATATTGATCTTGATAAAGATAGCTTTAAGTTCATGGATTGGCGTAGCGGTACCGTGGCGGGTGTTAAGTCTCGTGTCTTCCGTATCAGTTTCACTGGTGAGCTTTCTTACGAGATTAACGTTCAAGCAAATCATGGTTTGCACGTTTGGGAAGCTATCATGGAAGCGGGTAAAGAGTTTGATATTACCCCTTACGGCACTGAGACAATGCACGTATTACGTGCTGAAAAAGGCTTTATCATTGTCGGTCAAGACACCGATGGGTCTGTTACGCCACAAGATATGGATATGAGCTGGTGTATTGGTAAGAATAAAGAGTTCAGCTTTATTGGTAAGCGCTCCTTTACTCGACCTGATACGTCACGTACAGATCGTAAGCAATTTGTTGGCCTTAAGCCGAAAGATGCTAACGTTATTTTGCCAGAAGGTGCTCAAGCTGTTCGTAATCCGAATGAGAGTATCCCTATGACAATGGTAGGGCATGTGACTTCAAGTTATTACAGTGCGGTATTAGGCCATAGTTTTGCGTTGGCTGTAATTAAAGATGGTCATAACCGTAAAGGCGAGTCTGTTTACTTCCCGTTAGCAGATGGTCGCACCATTGAAGCTGAAATTACTGACTATGTTTTCTATGATGCCAAAGGGGAGAAACAGCATGTCTAATGTCAATGTTAAAGTTAGGCCTGATACACCACTGGCTCATATTAGTTTTCCGTCTGCAAAGCAAGGTGGTGTTACTTTTCAAGAGCGTGGATTTTATGGCCACCTAACGCTACGTGGTAATAGTGGTGATGCTGGTTTTGTTTCATCTGTCGAAGAGGTTTTAGGCTTAAGCCTGCCAGTGAAAGCGCTAAGTTCAGCGAGCAATGCGGATGTTTCTATTCATTGGATCAGTCCAAATGAGTGGCTAATTATCAGTGCTAAAGGTGATGAAGCTGAATTAGAAGCTAACTTACGCGCTAAGTTAACAGGCCATTTCTCTGTCGTGGATGTTTCTGGAGGTCAAACTGTGTTTGAGCTTTCAGGCGATGATGTGATCACCTTGATGAAAAAGAGCTGTGGTTATGATGTTGAAGCTGAATTACCAATGGGTAAAACAGTAACGACACATTTTGCTAAAGCTAGTGTGGTGATGAATCGACTTGATGAGAAGTGTTTTATGTTAGTGGTTCGTCGTAGTTTTTCTGACTATGTGTGGCGCTGGATTGAAGATTCAAGCCAAGAATTCGGACTTGTCATTAAACTGTAACAAAAGATTCATATATTAGTCACACTTTTGAAGCATTTAAAATTGCGTCTAATATTATGTGATTGATTATAAAGTAAATTTTATGATCAGACTTCAAAAGAGGCCTAAATTGGCCTCTTTTTTTATGTCACAAACATGTAATAAACAAAGGTTCTAACGCTTTTTATCTGTTTTTGCTCAGTGTAGAATTGCCGCCGTTACAATTTCATGACGAATTTGTTTCAGCCCAATATAAATGCCAAAGATTCAATATCGATTGCATGGATTGCGACCTTAATAAGCCAAGGTCGAAACTGATATTGAGAATAATGACTTTGGTACCATTTAATTTAAATAGAGAAGACCCAGAATGGATCGTGCAAAATCAAATTCTGTAACAACTAACTCGTCACTTCTTGGAAGTGATCTTGTTCGTCTAATTATTGCTGTTGCCTTTGTGGTAGCAACAGGTTTCTATGCCTCAATGAATGGCGAGAGTATCTCAAACGTTTCTATTCTAGCAATTGCTGCTGCAATTGGTGCCTATATGGCACTGAACATTGGTGCTAATGATGTAGCGAACAATGTTGGCCCAGCGGTAGGCTCACAAGCTCTAAGCATGACAGGCGCTATTTTGATCGCCGCTATATTTGAAGCATCTGGTGCTTTGATTGCTGGTGGTAGTGTTGTTAGTACCATCAAAAAAGGAATTATTAACCCGAATGCCATTGCTGATAGTGCAACCTTTATTTGGGTAATGATGGCCGCTTTATTAGCTGGCGCAACTTGGCTTAACCTAGCAACTTATTTAGGTGCACCTGTTTCTACGACTCACTCTATTGTGGGTGGTGTGTTAGGTGCTGGTATTGCTGCTGGTGGTTGGGGAATTGCTAACTGGGGGCAAATGTCTATGATTGCTGCTAGTTGGGTTATTTCACCTGTATTAGGCGGACTTATTGCAGCTTCATTCCTTATTTATATAAAACGATCTGTTACATATCAAAACGACATGATTGCTGCTGCTCGCAAGGTCGTGCCTCTATTGGTTGCTTTGATGGTTTGGGCTTTCTCTACTTACCTAATCATGAAAGGCCTTAAGAAAATTTGGAAAACAGATATTGTTACTGCTGCAATGCTTGGTTTTGCGATTGCAACAGGTGCTTATTTATTTGTTCGTCCGATTGTAGCGAAAGCGTCTGCCAGCCTGAAGAATCATAAAGACAGTGTTAACAGCTTATTTACTATTCCTCTGATTATTTCTGCTGCACTACTAAGTTTTGCACACGGTGCTAACGATGTTGCTAACGCAATTGGGCCGCTTGCTGCGATTAACGATGCACTAATGTCTGGTGGCATTTCTAGTAAGGCAACGATTCCATTATGGATCATGTTAGTGGGTGGTATTGGCATTGCGTTTGGTCTAGCGCTTTATGGCCCTAAACTGATTCGTACTGTTGGCTCGGAAATTACTGAACTAGATAAAACTCGTGCTTTCTGTATCGCGATGGCTGCTGCTATCACTGTAATCATTGCTTCTCAGCTTGGCTTACCTGTGAGTTCTACTCATATTGCGGTTGGTGGTATCTTTGGTGTGGGCTTCCTACGTGAATACCTTAAAAAGTCATATGAGAAAAAACTGGCTGAAATCATTGAACACTCAGAAGATGCTGGTCATGACAAAGATGAAACGAATAGCTTTGTTACACGCTTTGAAGCGGCTGATGTGGAAGGTAAACGTGCAATCTTACGTGAACTTAAGCAACTTAGAGATGATTCACCTATCTCTAAGAAAGAGCGTAAAGGTTTGAAGAAAGCAACTAAACAAGAACTAGTTAAACGTTCTGCTCTGTTTAAAATCGCAGCAGCATGGGTTATTACTGTTCCTGCATCAGGCTGTCTAGCAGCTATATTGTTCTACATGCTTGTTGGTTTTAACCATATTAATGGTTAATTTTTCCAAGTAGTCATTGAAAGGCCAGCTTATGCTGGCCTTTTTTGTAACTAAGTTTAGCGGAATGATATAAACTGAAGGGTAGTGTAAACAAAGTTACACTCAGTTTTCTTGTTTTTACGATTTTGAGTTAAGTCATTTATGGATAATCTGCTAATCATAGTCACCTTTGTACTCTTTGTGTCAATTCTAATTATTGGTTCACAATTAGCTCGTATTATCGGTGCACGCAGAAGAGCGCAATTATTAGCGGATAACTTATTGCAAAAACGCTGTGATCGTATTGCTGGCATTTTACATTTGATCTCTGATCGTTATATGCCAATTCAAACTAAGATGATTCTGACAGAGTTTTTGATAAGTGGTTTGACTCACTTACAGAAGATGAACAAAAAAGAGAGTCATGAAGCGACGCTGAATGAAATGACTCACGTAGCCAGTTTAATGAAAGCAGGGAAATATACGCTTAACCAGGAAAGAGTGTCTTCTAAGGCTCATCTAGATAAGGTCAATGAAGGCTTGACCGTGCTACCCACTTTTTTAAAAGGTTTAACGACGCAAGGACAGCTTGATAAAGGGATTGCCCTTAAACAAGTTGAGCAAATCCGCTTTATGAGGCAGTTAGCGACAACTGATTTTTTATCTCACATTGCTCAGCAGGATTTGGATGCAGATAGGTTAAGTCAAGCTAGGGAGAGGTATTTGAGTGCTTTAGCTGGTTTAGAAAAGTTTGTATCAGTTGAAAGTTCAAAAGAGGAAATTGAAAAGTTGCAATATAAAATAAGTCGATTGGATCAAAAATTGCATACTAAGATGAAAGCTCAAAAACAAGAACATACAGCGACTAGGTCAAACTAAAGGCTTAACTTAGGAGCTGATAACAAAAATGGTGAGATTTAAGATTATGCTATTGTTACTGTCAATCGTCAGAGGCTTCTAATGTCTTCATTTATTATCATTGGATTATTAGTTGTTGGCATTGGCTTTATTGGCTTTGTCGTAACCCTGCAGATGAAGGAGCAAGCTAGGTTAGAGAAGTTAAGAAAAGTCGCGATGCTGAATAATCAAACGCGACAAGTACGTCATTATCTTGATGACTTACCTCCTCAGTACCAACCAAAAGATATGCGACTTTGGCTCTATTCTCGTTTAGTTGGTATTCATGACGAATTAATGAAATTAGCCCCCGATGAGAAGCTTGTTAAACGCCGCAGCCATGTGGTTGAAGAAATGGAAAAGTTTCAAACTAGCAAGCAAAGACGCAAGGCAAAGCCCATCAATGATGAGTTATTGATTATTAATATTCGTCGTTTGTTGGACTCTTTCTTTACCTTTATTCAACAATCTAAAGAAGATAAAAAACTCGATCCAGACTCCTTCCACAAATATGGACAACTCATTGGTTTTTATCGTTATAAGTTGAATGCTGATCACAAGGCCTACCAAGCTCGCCAATTTTTTTTAACGGGTAAGTTACAAGAAGCCGTTGATATGTATCGTACTGCCGCAGGTGAGTTAGAAGAAATTGAAGAAACACCAGAAGCAAAAGAGGCCATGAATAAATACAATTCAGCGGCGGATGAAATAGAAAGTGATCTTAAGTTACAGCAACAAGAAGCTGAAGCTGCGGCTGAAGATCAAGAGGAAGAAGACGGCCTTGATGATGAGTGGAACAAGTTCATCGAAGAAGGGGAGTTTACTAAGAAAAAAACCTTCTAACTCTGTTTGTTTCTTTAAGTACAACAGCCTAAAATTATTTAGTTTCCCTAACTAACTAGTATTGATTTTTCAGGACTTGCATGAGACCTTAGCCTTGTTAATTTACCTATGAGGCTAATATGGAAATTGCACTACTAACAGTCTTTATTCCCACCTTTTTCTTTGTTTCTCTAACACCTGGTATGTGCATGACACTTGCCATGACAATGGGCATGACTATTGGTGTTAAGCGTGCTTTATGGATGATGCTTGGTGAGCTTATTGGTGTGGGATTAGTGGCGGCATTAGCTGCGGTTGGTGTAGCAGCGCTATTATTAAATTATCCTAATTTCTTCTTGGCTTTCAAAATTCTTGGTGGACTTTATCTTGCTTATATTGGTGTGCAAATGTGGCGCTCAAAAGGCAAGATGGCAATACAACTTGAACAAGAAAAAGAGCAGGCGAGTCGAAGGGAGCTTGCTCTACAAGGTTTTGTTACAGCCATTGCCAACCCTAAAGGTTGGGCATTCTTTGTTGCGCTGTTACCACCATTTTTAAACCCAGAGCAAGCACTCACATCTCAGTTGATTACACTGATTAGTGTGATTCTAACCTTAGAGTTTATTTGCCTCATGATCTATGCAAGTGGCGGTAGAACATTACGAACCTTGCTACTTCAATCTAGCAATGTAAGGGCTATGAATCGTTTTTCTGGTAGCTTGATGGTAGGGGTAGGAGCTTGGTTAGGCCTTGGTAGCTAGGCATAACGCTGACTCATAAATATCGTAAACACACGAAATTAAAAGCCTAAGACAGTTAACTTGTTTTAGGCTTTTTTGTGTACTTTGCCCCTGCTTTTTTACGGTAAGTGGATTTCTTTTTATAAGGTTTTTTGCTTGGACTAGGCAGTGTGGCAAAGACTTCAACATTAGTTGTTTTAGCTTGCTCAATGAGCTGAACTAAATTTGTTTGTAGCTCATCCATGAAATTTAAGTAGGAGCCACTGCCTTGGCAAATATCATTTAGGCCTGCTTCCCATTTCGCTGTCATATCGGGTGTGATTAAGCTCTCTGGTAAACTATTAATAAGGGCTCTACCTGTTTCGGTGGAGATAATATTTTTGCCCTGTCGTTTTAGGAAGTTTCGACGAAAGAGTAATTCAATAATCCCTGCTCGTGTTGCTTCTGTGCCCAAGCCATCGGTTTCTTTTAAAATAGCTTTAATGTCTGCTTGTTTTACATAGCGGCTAATACCTGTCATGGCAGCAAGTAAGCTCGCATCAGTAAAGGCCGGTGGCGGTGTTGTCACCTTAGAAATAAGCTCTCCTTTATGACAAAACAAGACATCACCTATGGCAACTTTAGGCAAGATATTGCCTTCTTCCTCATCTTTCTTTTTCTCTGGTAACAGTGCTTTCCATCCTTGCGAAAGGCTAGTATGGCCTTTACTGCGAAATAGACCTCCCGCAATAATAAGTTCAATAATTGAATCTAGGTACTCATAGTGAGGATAAAACTGCATCAAGTATTGTCGAGCGATAAGCTCATACAGTTTTTTCTCTGATTGCGATAAGCCGTCAATATTCGCTTGTTTAGCTGTTGGGATAATAGCGTGGTGTGCTTGTACTTCTTTATCGTTCCAAGCCTTAGAGCGTTGGCTGGTATTGGCTTTATTTAACTTATCTTGCCATTGTGGCAAGTTGTTTCTCAAACTGTTAATAACACCTGATGCATCTTTAAATTGTTCGTTCGGTAAATAACGACTGTCGGATCTTGGGTAAGTAATCAGTTGATGTCTTTCATACAGAGCCTGACAGGTATCCAGTACCTGTTGAGCTGACATAGAAAAGGCTTTAGCTGCATCTATCTGTAAGCTGGAAAGGCTATAGGGTAAAGGAGGTGCTTGACGCTTATTCTTATATTGCGCTTGATGCACTTTAGCGTCTTGTCCCTGAATGCGCTTTATCACATTTTCAGCTAACGCTTTATTTAACACTCTACCTTCACTGTCCATATGAAGCGTGCAAGCTTCACTCGGAATCCACTTCGCTTTAAAGGCTTCATTTTTAGGTGTTTCTATATTGGCTAAGACTTGGAAGAAGTCTTTAGGGGTAAAGTTTTCTCTTTCTGCGTCTCTTTTTACGACTAAACCTAAAATAGGAGTTTGTACTCTCCCTATTGATAGTACGCCTTGATAGCCGCCTTGTTTACCTTTAATGGTATAAGCACGGGTTAAATTAATACCGTGTAACCAATCTGCTCTGGCTCTGGCTAAGGCAGATCTTGAGAGCGCTGAAAACTCTTTATTTGATCGTAATTGACCCAGTGATTTTTTCACAGCAGAAGGGGTAAGGTCACTAATGAGTAGGCGCTGGATATTATCTTGTTTTGCTTTTGATACTTTTAGATAGTGTATAACTTCATCAACTAGAAGCTGTCCTTCTCGGTCAGGATCTCCTGCATGGACTAATTGGCTAGATTTCTTGATGAGCTTTTTAAGTACATTAAGCTGCTTTCGAGTTTTGCTTTTTTCTTGCCATTGCCAAGTTTCTGGCACAATGGGTAAATGATCCAATTGCCAACTTTTATAGACAGGGTTGTATGCATCAGGCTCGGCTTGTTCTAGAAGGTGGCCAATACACCAGCTCACACAATCGCCATTAGGGAGCCAGATACAGCCATCTTCTTTCTTTTGCGGCTTAGGAAAGGCTGAGGCGATAGCACGGGCTAGACTGGGTTTTTCGGCAATATAGAGAATCATGTAAGACGGCTACTGTGTTTTTATACAGTAGCAGTCTATCTAAGAAGTAATTTAAAGGCCAGTAATTATCTTAATGGGATAACCATAACAGGCACTTGGCTTTGATGAATGACTTTGTTTGCAGTTGAGCCAATGATCATTTGGCCAATTTTGCTGTGGGTTCGGCTGTTCATAACAACAAGATCCACTTTATGATCTTCAACGGCATGTTTAATCGCGCTGCTTGCATCTTCTTGAATAATTAAATATTCAGGCTTTTCTGGAAGCTCGTTATCATTAGCATGGTTTTCATAAAAGATGGTGATTTGAGTCTCCATTGCATCTTTAACGCTATTGAGTGCTTCTCGTCTAAGTGATTGTAACTCTTCAATTGGCAAGTAGTTATTTATCATGCTCTGAGCCTGGTGGTTCATAGGTTCTATGGCATGCATGAAAATGATTTTGGCTTTTTGGCTGGCTGCTATCGACATCACAAGAGATAAAGATTCTTGTGTTTTATCTTCTAAATCACAGGCAAATAGAATGGTTTTAACTTGAGGTAACATGGCTTAACTCCGTTTGGCTATCTTGGTTATAGTGTATGCCTAGGGGAGTTAAAAGTGCTGACTTACATCATAAGCAGGTCTTATTTGAGATTTAATTGAGCACTCTTTAAAGATGGGCTTGGATTCGCTTCTTGGTAGCTATCATAGAAGAAGCTGCTGCTTGCTATGATAAAAATTGCACAGACAAAAGCAATATCCCAAGCTGGGCTGCTAGGCTTAATTTTTTGTGGATGATTTGAAATTTGATTAAAGTCAGAGAGTTTCATTTTGATCGTCCTAATTGAATAAATAAATTATAAATGATAATCAATATCATTCAACATTTTTTTAACAAACTTGCATGTTTTTGCGCTTCGGTTCTATTAAATGACTGTGATATGATGCCCGCTTTATTTATTTAATGAAGAGAGTGAGAAATTATGTCTGAACTATCGTTCGACTCAAAAGAAGCTAAAATTGGCTATGGTATTGGTCGTCAAATCGGTGATCAATTAGGTGGAAGTGATCTAGGTGATATTTCTCTACCTCACCTTTTTGCTGCAATTGAAGATTCCCTAAAAGGTGCAGAAATGCGCGTTTCTGGAGAAGATCTAGAAGCTGCTTTTGCTAGCCTACAAGAAGAAATGGAAGCTAAAACATTAGCTGCTTCTGAAGAAACGATTGCTGCAGGCGCTGCTTTCCTAGAAGAAAACAAAGCGAAAGAAGGCGTTCAAATCACTGAAAGCGGTCTTCAGTACCATGTTGTTGAAGAAGGTACAGGCGCGACTCCTACAACTGAGTCTACTGTACGTGTTCATTATGAAGGTCGTCTAGTTGACGGTCAGGTTTTCGATAGCTCTATCGCACGTGGCGAGCCAATTGAATTCCCAGTAACTGGCGTAATTGCTGGTTGGACTGAAGCGCTTCAGTTGATGAAAGAAGGTTCTAAATACCGCCTTACTATCCCAGCTGAATTAGCTTACGGTGCTCAAGGCGCTGGCGCTATGATCAAGCCTCACTCTGTGTTGGTATTTGATGTTGAATTGATTGCTGTAGTGTAATTAATTTGATTATAAAAAAAGCGAGCTTAGGCTCGCTTTTTTTATGTGTTTTATTGCTTTTAGGTACTGCTCTAGAAATACGTTTTTAAAGGTCGTTAACCTAAATCTCTCTTTCCATCAGTACGTGTAGGATGCCTGACTCTAGAAAAATTTTCCCATCCGTACTAAAGCCATGGCGCTCATAAAACACTTGAGACTCAGTTTGAGCATGGAGAAAGATACGTTTTAAATCCATTTCTCTAGCAACTTGAATCGCTTTGCGTAATAGCATGGTTGCATAACCTTGACTACGATAAGCTGGAAGTACACTAAGGCGTCCAATTTGCCCTTCTGGCGTTAGTCGACAAACCCCCGTTGGCACTGCTGTTGTGCCAAAAGAAACGAAATGTACCGCATCTTCGTCTAGGTTGTCCCACTCATCTCTTTCATCAATACCTTGCTCTATGATGAATACTTGTTTTCTGACAAAGCTAAGTTGAGCCTTGCTGCTTTCCCAATCTGTGGTGAGTACTTTCATGTCTAATCCCTATTCTTCTGCTGGCAGATGAACCACACCTTGTTTACTTATTAAGAAGCTTAACATAGGTAATATATCTTTGTGTTTGTCTGTTTCAAGGGTACTGAAATCAAATTCTACTTGATCACATATAGCATGAATAAGTGGCTCAAGTGCTTGGTCTATCTCGATTTTTGTACCATTACAATAAAGTTGAATAAGTGCGCTATCTGGCGCTGCATGATAACAAATACGCGCATCACCTGGTCTAAAGAAAGGGACACCTTTAAGTGCGTCTTCAAGGCTTGCTTGAGTGTCTTCTTGATTAAGGTCTCCATGAAACTCAGGATACTTTACCTCACTCATGTAAGTTCCTAGCCAGTCAGCAAGCATCTCAGGTTGATCAATCATGGCTTTTAGCTCTTGTTGTAAATAGCTAATGTCAGAATGATGTATCTCTGCATGATGAGGCTCTTCATGATCCGATGGTGAGCTAAATCTGTGTTTCTCATTATCTACTTCACAAATTTGATCTCTAATACCTGTCAGTACCTCTTGCATGCTTGGTGCTCTAAAGCCAATTGAGTAGGTCATGCAGTCATCATCGAGAGCACGCCCATTATGAGCAAAGTTTGGTGGTAGATAGAGAATGTCACCGGCTTCAAGTTCCCAGTCTTGTTCTGGGTTTGCTTTGAAATCAGGTAAGATATGTAGATCTATATCTTCAATAGCTTGATCCTGATAAGCATCAGGAGCAAGAACTTGCCAGCGCCTTTTACCACTGACTTGAACAAGGAAAACATCGTATTGATCATAGTGAGGGCCAACGCTGCCGCCTTTGGTTGCATAGCTCACCATAACGTCATCTAAGCGCCAACTTGGTAGAAAGCGAAAACGCTCTTTAAGCTCTTGAACCTCAGGTACCCAGTGGTCAACGGCTTGAATAAGTAAAGTCCATTCTTGTTCTGGTAACTGTGCAAAAGTCTCCTCAGTAAAGGGGCCTTTTATTGTCTGCCAAGGTGTTTTGCCTTGTTCAATAACAATACGAGATTCAACCTCACTTTCCATTGCCATGCCTGCAAGTTCATCGGCCTCAAGTGGTGGTTCAAAATCAGTTAAACCAGCTCGAATAAGAAGCGGTTTCTTTTGCCAATAATCGCGTAAAAAAGTATTCGCGCTCATACCACCAAGAATGGAAAGGGGAGTATCAAGTGTTGTCATAAAAATATGTTATTTCGCTAAGGTTATGAATGAGAAAAAGCCGAGTAAGTCTCTTACTCGGCTTTTCAAAGTGTTAATTATATAAGGAGTTAACCCTAAAAATTAATTTTTTATTGCTTTAGCTTGCTCTGCCGCATTACCAATATAAGTTGCAGGAGTTAGTTTTTTCAACTCTGTCTTAGCATCTTCTGGCATTTCTAATGTATCAACAAAGGCTTCGATGGTCGCTTGATCGATAGCACGGCCACGAGTTAGCTCTTTTAGCTTCTCGTATGGAGACTCAATACCGTAACGACGCATTACAGTTTGAATCGGCTCAGCCAATACTTCCCATGCTGCATCTAGATCTTGCTCTAGACGTTCTTTGTTGATTTCTAGTTTGCTAATACCTTTTAAGCTTGCTTGATAAGCAATCAAGCTGTGGGCTAAACCAACACCTAGGTTACGAAGCACTGTTGAGTCAGTAAGGTCACGCTGCCAGCGAGAAACTGGGAGCTTAGCGCTTAAATGCCCCATAATCGCATTAGCGATACCTAAGTTACCTTCTGAGTTCTCGAAGTCGATTGGGTTAACTTTATGAGGCATGGTAGAAGAGCCAATTTCACCCGCTATGGTTTTTTGCTTGAAGAAGCCCATAGAGATATAAGCCCAAACATCACGGTCGAAGTCCAAAAGAATTGTATTGAAACGACTGATCGCATCGTAAAGCTCAGCAATGTAATCATGTGGTTCGATTTGTGTTGTGTAAGGGTTCCAGCTAAGGCCCAGAGAAGTTACAAATTTCTCAGCATGTGCTTGCCAATCTATATTTGGGTACGCTGAAAGGTGGGCGTTGTAGTTACCAACAGCACCGTTAATTTTGCCTAAAAACTCAACGGCTTGAATTTGTTTGAACTGACGAGACAAGCGTGCTACCACGTTAGCCATTTCCTTACCCATGGTTGATGGTGATGCTGTTTGACCATGTGTACGAGAAAGCATAGGTTGTTCAGCATGTTCAAGAGCAAGGCCTTGAATCGCTTCGATTACATTTATTAGCTCTGGCTTGATCACATCTTCCAATGCTTCGCGTAGCATTAGGGCATGAGATAGGTTGTTGATGTCCTCAGATGTGCAGGCGAAATGTACGAACTCAGACACATTGTCTAGTTCAGTCAATGCTTTCATCTTATCTTTGATGAAATACTCAACTGCTTTCACGTCGTGGTTAGTTGTTCTTTCAATGTCTTTGATCGCTTGAGCATCTGCTTCACTGAAGTTTTCTGCAAGTTGATCTAAGAAGTTAGTTGCTTCTTGGCTAAGTGCTGGTACTTCTTGAATTTGTTCGTGAGCAGCAAGGGCTTGTAACCATCTTACCTCTACTAGAACACGCATTCTTAATAAACCGTATTCACTAACAGAGCGACCTAGTGAACGAGTTTTTGAACCATAACGACCATCTATTGGGGAAATAGCATTTAAGCTAGTTAATTGCATTGAAATAACGCCTCGACCGTGGATTACTGAGTGGTTTTCAGGGAAGGGCTATTATAGGGAAAAGCCTAGAAGTATGCTATCACTGGCCTTTTTAATATGGTCAGATACTTAGTTTTTTTGGTGAGATTTTGGTTATTTTTTAAGATGTGAGGTGAGACTGAAATTAGGTTTTCAGTCTCATGAAAAATGCTTCTTTTGTAGCAGTTCTTTTGATGAAATTAAAGCTTATTTAAAGTTGTTTAAAGCCGCTAAAATAGGTTTACGTTTAAAAATAAGGTGCCAGCGGCGACCACCTAATTGACGCCATAGCATAGCCGCTCTAACGCCTGCCAATAAGCTTGCTCTAACTTGGTCTGAAACCAAGCTTTGTTGCAAGTAGCGACTGTCGCCGTGTACTTGGATGCGAAAATTTAGTTTGCTCAGGTTATCCTGATAAATACCAGAAATAGCAGCGAGCATATTAGGATGTATCATATCCTCGTAATGTTCTTTTTGACGCTCTAGTTGGCTAATTCTTTGACCTAAAGCTGATAGCATGTCTGGTTGTTTAGCAAGTTTAGATTCTAAGTGTAAAATACTTAACGCATAACGAATGGTGTCAGGGTTAACACTGGTCTTGTCTTTACCTATGGTTTTTTGGCAAATCTCATTACCAAGTTGTAAATTATCAAATAGTTGCCAATTACCACCATAGATTTCATCTGTGCTAGTTACGTTTATTTTTAATAAACTATCTAATAACGGGCGTAAAGAAGCTTCAGGTGCTGTACCGTTTCTAGCTAATTGTGAGACGAGTTCTGCAGCTTGAAATAAAGCGCTTAATGCAATTGCTTGGTCGTTTACTTGTGTGCTCATTCTTTATTTAACCTAGTTATTCTTATTAAATGCGCGATTGATAATGCCGCCACCAAGACATTCTTCATCAAGATAAAATACAACTGATTGGCCCGGTGTAATCGCTCTTTGCGCTTCAACAAAACTCACTTCAATCGAACCGTCTGAGTTTGCCGAAATGGTGCAATCTTGATCTGCTTGACGGTAACGACACTTCGCTTTACAAGTTAATGGCAACTCAGGCGCTTTTCTTGCCACCCAATCCATATTGCTAGCATTCAAATGGGTTTTATATAGAGGCTTGTCGTCACTGCTTTGTGTTACCAATAACACGTTGTTCTCTAAGTCTTTTTCAACCACATACCAAGGCTCGTCTGAGTAGTTGGCTAAACCACCAATACCCAGTCCTTGGCGCTGGCCTATGGTGTGGTACATAAGGCCAGAATGACGACCTATGGTATCGCCTTCTAGAGTTTTTATATCGCCAGGTTGTGCTGGTAAATACTGCTCTAAGAAGTCTTTAAAACGACGTTCACCGATAAAACAAATACCAGTACTGTCTTTTTTGTTATGGGTAATAAGGTCATGCTCTTGTGCCAAACGACGAACTTCAGGTTTTTCTAATTCACCAACAGGGAACAAACTCTTTGCAATTTCATCTTTGCCAACAGCATAAAGGAAGTAGCTTTGATCTTTGTTATTATCAAGACCTTTTAATAGCTTAGCTTGGTTATCATCGTGAGTTCGTCTGACATAGTGGCCTGTTGCTATATAGTCAGCACCTAAAGCGTTGGCATATTCTAAAAAGGCTTTAAACTTAATTTCTTTATTACAGAGTATATCTGGGTTTGGTGTTCTACCGGCTTTATATTCTTCTAGAAAGTGCTCAAACACATTGTCCCAGTATTCTGCGGCGAAATTGGCTGTATGCAGTTTGATACCAAGTTTGTCGCAAACACTTTGGGCATCGGCAAGGTCGTCTTTTGCAGTACAGTATTCTGTACCATCGTCTTCGTCCCAGTTTTTCATGAATAAGCCTTCTACCTGATAACCCTGCTGAATCAAAAGTAGCGCGGATACAGATGAGTCAACACCACCAGACATACCAACAATGACTTTGGTGTTTTCGTTTGGGGTAGCTAGGTTTTCAGTAGTGGAAGGTGTTGTGCTATTCATCATTTAACTGTGTATGCTCATTGGGTTGAATTAAAGTGGCAGTATTGTAACTCATTACGATTATAGATGCTTATCGCAGATGAGAGATAAAGGGTATATAGTGCCTGCTAAATAATCTTCAAGGCACTTTTTTACAAGAGGACTGCGAAGCTTCTGATTCAATATTTCTTTCTTATTTAACCAGACCGCTTCACTGATATCTTTATCTAGTTTGTCGCTTACTTTTGCAATTGGTGTACAAATAAAACAGGCTCTATGATAAGTCTCCTGATTCTTTTCAGGTGTAAAGCTATAAAAGCCAAGTAGAGCTTGAGTTGAAACTTTCCAACCTGTTTCTTCTAGTACTTCTCTTTCAATTGCTTGGCTAAGACTTTCGCTATTTTCAACGTGTCCCGCTGGTTGGTTTAGAACGATTTTTTCCTGCTTGCTTTCTTTGACCATGAGAAACTTTATAGTTTGATTCGCTTCTATTTGAGGAATGACTGCTGCGACGGTGAGCCTGGGAAGGCTTCCTCTGTTTGTGCTTGGCTCTGATATCTTCAAATTGTTTTAACTCCAAGGTTAGTTTTTCGTCGATTGGCTTTTCTTGCCATTGTCCTGAATTCAAGCCATCAATTGAGTAAGGGCCAATTTGTGTGCGAATAAGGCGTAATGTTGGAAAACCAACCGCCGCAGTCATACGTCTAACTTGGCGGTTTTTACCTTCGGTAATAGTAAGTTCGACCCAACTAGTTGGAATATTTTTTCTTTCTCTAATGGGGGGGACTCTGGGCCAGCCTTCAAATGACGCTGCTCGCTTTGCCTTTGCTGGTTTAGTTAAACCATCTTTAAGCTCAATACCTTTGGCTAATTTTTGTATGGCTTCGTCAGTTATTTCACCTTCTACCTGAACAAGGTATGTTTTTGGCATTTTGTGCTTAGGTGAAGCAATAAGGTGCTGTAGTGCACCTTCATCAGTAAGAAGTAGTAAACCTTCAGAGTCATAATCTAGGCGACCTGCGGGATAGAAATGTGCTTTATTTATAAATTGAGCAAGAGTGGCTTTGTCTTCATCTGAGGTAAATTGGCTTAAAACCTGAAATGGTTTATTAAAAATGATTATAGAAGGCATGACTTTCAGTATAAAAAGCCCACCTTATGCTATCGAGAGTTTTGAGTCAAAATTGATTTGCATAAGGTAAGGCTAGTGAATTTATATGTGGTTTAAGCGCTGGCTGTGAGTTCAGTATGTGTTTCTCCGTTCACCTGTATGTGGTTTAAATCAGTTTGATTATCTGTGATTGGGGTTATGTCTACTGCGTGCATTCCTTGTTTGCCTGGTGATGTTTCAAATGTAACGGCTTGCCCTGCTTTCAGCGTTTTGTATCCATCAATCATGATGGATGAATAATGGGTAAATAGGTCTTCATCAAAGCTGTCTGACACAATAAAACCATACCCTTTAGCATTATTGAACCACTTTACTCTTCCCTGATACATATTTCACTCCGTTAGAAAAATTATGACAGTGTCTCATTCAAAAATAATGTAACTAATTGTTTTCGCTTATCCTGTTTGCTGAGTAATTCTTTTCTTTAAAATTGTTTAGCGTTTCTTTGTTTCAAAAAACTGCTTTCAATGCATGACATTGCTCAAAGAAAAGCGTAGAAGTAGATATAGGCTTTGTAAAATTAATGCCAATCTTTTGTTTTATCGCAGGAGAACTTGTTTGTTTCAAAGATGTCTCCATATAAATAACTAGCCGATAAATTTTAATTTTTGTAATTCAGAGACCCAGGATGAATCTAAATCAACAAATTCGACTAACCTTAGATAACGAGCAAGGAGATATAGGTGTTGTACTTGCTCCTGAGGAGACTGAGTTAAAACCACCTTCAATGTACCAAGTGGTGTTATTTAATGATGACTTTACACCAATGGACTTTGTGATATTTGTGTTGCAAAAGTTCTTCTATATGGATGGTGAGAAAGCGCAAAAAATAATGCTAGAAGTTCACAATAAAGGTAAGGGTGTATGTGGGGTATACCCGTTTGATATTGCAGAAACAAAAGTCGCAATGGTTCAGCAGTTTGTAGAACAAAATGAACACCCCTTGATGTGCGATTTGCAAAAAGTCGACTGATTTATAAGAGAGGGTACACCTATGTTAGATAAAGAATTAGAGCAAACCCTAAATAGTGCATTCAAATTAGCGCGTGACAAACGTCATGAGTTTATGACGGTTGAGCACCTTTTATTAGCCTTAACAGAGAATGATGCCGCCTCTGTTGTATTGAGTTCGTGTGGCGTAAATTTAGATACTTTAAGACAAGAATTAATTGAATTTGTCGATAGTACGACACCTTTAATCCCTGAAGATGATGCAGAGCGAGAGGTTCAGCCTACATTGGGTTTTCAGCGTGTTTTGCAACGAGCTGTTTTCCATGTTCAGTCATCCGGTAAGCGAGAAGTGACAGGTGCTAATGTCTTGGTTGCTATTTTTAGTGAGCAAGAAAGCCAAGCTGTTTATCTGCTTAAAAGGCAAGGTGTGGCTCGAATTGATGTTGTCAATTATGTTGCCCATGGTATTTCTAAGGTGGGTGACCAATCCTCTCCTGACTCAGTAGAGCAAGAGGAAGAGGGTGATGATAATGCAGCACCTTTACAAAAGTATGCTTTGAACCTGAATGAAGAAGCTAAATCAGGCAAGATTGATAATTTGATTGGCCGAGATTATGAGGTTTCTAGAGTCGTTCAGACGTTATCTCGACGCCGTAAAAATAACCCTTTGCTAGTGGGTGAATCAGGAGTTGGTAAAACGGCCATTGCTGAAGGCTTAGCGAAGCGAATTGTTGATGGTGATGTACCAGATGTAATCAAAGATGGTGTGGTTTATTCATTGGATTTGGGCGCCTTATTAGCAGGTACTAAGTACCGTGGTGATTTCGAGAAGCGCTTAAAGCATTTATTAAGTGAATTGAAAAAGCTGCCTAATGCCATTCTCTTTATTGATGAAATACATACCATCATAGGTGCAGGAGCTGCGTCTGGTGGGGTAATGGATGCATCTAACTTATTGAAACCTGTGCTTGGTGCTGGTGGATTAAGGTGCATTGGATCCACGACTTTCCAAGAGTTTCGTGGTGTGTTTGAAAAAGATCATGCTTTAGCAAGAAGGTTCCAGAAAATAGATGTTAATGAGCCAAGTGTTGATGATACTTATCAGATTTTAAAAGGCATCTCTGCCGCTTTTGAAGCTCATCATGAAATTAAGTATGAAGAGCCTGCGTTGCTTGCTGCTGCTGAGCTTGCTTCGAAGTACATCACGGATAGACACATGCCTGATAAGGCAATTGATGTCATTGATGAAGCGGGTGCTTATCAAAGACTGCAGAAAGATAATCTTCGTAAGGAAGTCATTACTGTCGAAGATATTGAAGATATTGTGTCAAAAATTGCTAGGGTTCCGGTTAAGTCTGTTAACTCAGATGACAGAAAGGTGTTAGAGAATCTTGAGCGCAACCTTAAAATGGTAGTGTTCGGTCAAGATCAAGCCATAGTGTCATTATCTGATGCTATTAAGCTTTCTCGTGCTGGTCTTAAAGCAGATCAAAAACCAATAGGCTCCTTCTTGATGGCAGGCCCTACTGGGGTGGGTAAGACGGAAGTAACACGCCAGCTTGCTAAACAGCTTGGTGTAGAGTTAATCCGTTTTGATATGTCTGAGTATATGGAAAGACATGCGGTATCTAGGTTGATAGGTGCGCCTCCAGGCTATGTTGGCTTTGATCAAGGTGGTTTATTGACTGAGGCTGTGACCAAGCAACCTCATAGTGTGGTTTTACTTGATGAAATTGAAAAAGCACACCCTGAAGTCTTTAATCTACTCTTACAGGTCATGGATCATGGTACTTTGACTGATAATAATGGCCGTAAAGCAGACTTTAGGAATGTGATTCTTGTAATGACATCTAATGCTGGTGCAGAAGTGTTAGCGAAACGCTCAATAGGCTTCTCAAGTCAGGATAATTCTACTGATGGTATGGAAGTTATTAATAAAACCTTTACACCTGAATTTAGAAACCGTTTAGATGCTGTGATTCAATTTAATCAACTTGATGAAAAAGTTATCTTTAATGTGGTTGATAAGTTCCTAGTAGAGCTTCAAGCTCAACTAGACCCTAAAGGTGTTCTCATGGAGGTTTCTGATGAGGCTAGAGGTTGGTTGGCAAGTAAAGGTTATGATAGACAAATGGGAGCTAGGCCTATGGCTAGGGTCATTCAGGAGCATTTGAAAAAACCTTTAGCAGATAAAATCCTATTTGGTGATCTTGATTCAGGTGGAAGTGTTTTAGTTAAACTTGATGAAAAACTTGATGAGTTAGCTTTTGAAATTGAAAAAGAAGCGGTTGTGTAATATTAACTGAATTTCTTTTAGACATAAAAAAACCGAACTAATTAGTTCGGTTTTTTTATGTCTTGCTGACTGAGTATTAGCGAGAACGGTAAACAATACGACCTTTAGATAAGTCGTAAGGTGTTAGTTCTACTTTTACTTTATCGCCAGTCAAAATACGGATGTAGTTCTTTCTCATTTTCCCAGAAATATGAGCAGTCACTACGTGTCCGTTTTCAAGTTCTACGCGAAACATGGTGTTAGGCAGTGTATCAATGATAGTGCCTTCCATTTCTATGCTTTCTTCTTTTGCCACAATATGTGTCCTATGGTGTTATAAGTTTTTTAGTTCGTTCAAGCTTAAAGTCATTAATCATGCACTTTTGCAGAACGACTACAGGTCTGAACTTTTGATGTCTCACCTGTTTAGGCGAAGTATAGTTCGACAGTATTTGCTTAGTTTGAATAAATACTAGGAAATACGCCTAAAAATTAATCGCGCATATTTTGCCTAAAATTTGCTGATTAGGCAAATGCTTCTCTGGAACAAGGCGTAAAATAAATCTATTAATCAGTATAAAAAATGAAAACTTCGCACAATTAAAGATCTAAATGCGTCTGATTTATTAAGTTTTGATTTTTTTCAGGTTTAGGTATTGCTTGCTGTAATTGTTGGATAAAGTTTTTGCGAGGTATCAAGCTAGCTCCCAGTGACATGAGATGCTCTGACTCTACTTGGCAATCGATATGTTCAATCCCCAATGCTTTAGCATTTAAACAAAGGCTATAGAGAGCGAGTTTGGACGCATTAGCTTCTAAGGAAAACATGGATTCTCCAAAGAAGAAACGGCCCATAGCAACACCATAGAAACCGCCTATTAACTGCTTGTCTTGCCACACTTCAATAGAGTGAGCATAACCTGCTTTATGGAGTTTAACAAAGGCAGACACTATTTCATCTGATATCCATGTTCCCTCTTGCTCCTGCCTTAATTGAGCACAATGCTGAATCACAGTTTCAAATTCAGTGTTGATTCTTATCTGCCCAGAAAATTTACGGATATGCTTTTTTAAAGACTTTGAGCAATGGAATTTGCTGGGATTAAGTTGACATCTTAAAGAGGGATGCCACCATAAAATTGGGTCGGATTCGCTAAACCAAGGGAAAAAACCATGTTGATAGAGATGTATTAAGCGTCCACTCGATAAATCACCACCGATCGCAGCTAATCCATCTGGATCATCTAACGCCAAGTTAGGATCAGGAAGTTCTAATATGTCTTCTGAGAGGATTAAAAGCTGTTTTTGTTCGTTCATTTTTCGGGCTTTTTAACTAGAAATGATAAGTTATGTAAACGAAAATTCTATCAGAGTGCATCAAGAGAATAACGGCATTATGTCTAAAATCTTTAAAAAAAATTGGCTTAAGTCGAATAAAAGATGAAAATTGCAAAAAATAAGAAAAAAATGTTGATGAATGCTTGACCTACAAAGGAAAACTTGGTTTTAATCAACGCAGTCTTAAATGGCGTCAAATTCGAACTTAGGCAAAATGACCTTAGTGAGATGACGGTTGACTTTTTTGTACTAACTGTCATAAAAGTGACACTGCTGGGTTTTAGTATTTCAGAGTCGTTGATTTTTCAGCGTTTCTTCGATAGGTTAGTCAAAGCCTTTCGAAAGGTCTAAAAGCCAAAAAAATATAATATAAAGGGGAATCTTGAATGAAAGCGATTAAACTTGCTTCTATCTTTGCAGTATCTGCTGTTGCAGCTGCTGTTTCTACAACGACTATTGCAGCTGAGCCAGTTTTCTCTGGTACTGCTGGTGTTTCTTACCTAATCAAAGGTGAGCATAACGATGCTGACTCGCGCGCTGACACTTTTAGCGGCACAGAAGATGCTGAACTAGAACTAGCTATCGACACAGGTGTTGTTTACCTAGAGATTGAAATGGGTGGTGACGCTAACTCTGATGAAACTATTAACATCGGCTTAGAAAAAGCTTATGTAACTCAAGGTGCAGTTCAATTTGGTCGTTTCGACGGAACTCTATCTGATGCTGCTGCTCTAGGTGTTAATGAGAATAGTGGTGTTCAACTTTTCAGTACAACTGATACTGATGACACTGGTATTCGTTACTCAGTATCTGATGAGTTGACAGTTGCTATAGAAGCATCTGAAGCTGCAGAGCTTGGTAATGCTGCAAACGATCATACAAACTCTGATGTTGGTATGGCGCTTTCTTTCATCGCTGACATGGGTCCAGGCACATTTGGTTTCTCAGGTGGTGCTTTAGGTGATGCTAGCGCACTTAACGTTGGTTACTCTATGGATGTTGGTAGTACAACTCTAGCTGTATCTTACGGTGATGGTGAAAAGTATACAAAGGGTACATCAACAGCTGTAGGTGTTATCTCTGATGAAACTAGTGCTGCAATCAGTGCTCAGTTAACACCAACAGATGCAACTACACTTAACATTGAATATGTTAAAAACACATCTCAGTCTCAAGTTGCTGGTTCTACAGAAACTGAAACAACAGGTTTCTATGTTTATGCTTCTTACACAGCTGGCGATCTAGATTACTATGTTGAGCATTACACAAACGAAGTTGGTGATACAACTGAGATTGGTGTTAACGCTTCTTTCTAAGACTTACTTAGTAAGTAATTCTTAGTATAGAAATCCAAAAAGCCAACCTTCGGGTTGGCTTTTTTTATGGTAAGCTAGTCCATTCTAGAATCCTTTTCATCATCTTTTTACAGTTCTCTTAGATACCGCCGTTAATCTTTAAAGGGAGTCTATTGAAATGGGTCTACATTTATTACTTTTTTTAGAATGGATACTTTTGTATGAGTGAGTCGTTACGATCACCCGCTATGACAACGATTACCAAACAAGGTTTAGGTTTATTTGCCTTGTTGATATTTCTTTTTTTCAGCTTTGCGACATTTTCTTATGATGTGCATGATGCTGGTTGGTTCTACTCTGGTGATGGTTCAGCAACTCAGAACTCTATGGGGGCCATTGGTGCTACTTTAACGGATATCCTTTCTGCCTTTTTTGGCTCTCTTTTTGTTTCGTTCCCTTTCGTATTTTTATTGTGCGCCTTTGTTTGCTGGCGTAATGTTAATCAGTTGCAATCTATTGCTAATGTGTCCTTAGTAACCTTTGGTTGTCTTCTATATTTATCTGCTGGTTCTACGCTTTGCTTTTTGCATTCCATTGGGTATGACAACTTACAATATGGTCATGGTGGTATTCTTGGTCGTGCTTTAGGTGAGTTGCTTTTTTATTGGGTTGGTTATGATGGGGCGACACTGGTCAGTTTGGCTCTTTTTATTCTGTCCATAACCCTTATTAGCCAAGCTCATTGGGCGCTTATTGTTGAGAGATTAGGTTTTTATGTACTCAAAGTGCTGAATAGCCTAAAAGCGAAATTTGAAAACAGACAAAAACATAACTCAGAAGAAAAGAATGCTGACTATGATGATTCGCTTGATGAATTGGATGAACCTGCTTACAAGCGAAAATTAAAGAAGAGTAAGTTAGAAACGACAGGCGCTTCGCCTAAGGTTGAGGTTTCATCTGTACCTAATGAAATTGACGAGTCTTCATCTAATACTCACTCTGATAATAAAGGTAAAAAACTCTTTAATAGAGTCTCCTCACTGTTTAAATCTTCAGCAAAAGAAGAATCTGAAGAAGGTGTTGCAAAGTTAGATACTCATAAATTAGCTCAAAAAAATAGAGTTAGTGATGACTCAAAATCTAGGGAGTCTAAGTCAAAAGAAGAGCCAAATTTTGGGTCTTTAGATGATATCGCATTGGATGATGTTGACCTCGCGTTCAGTGATACCCTTTATATTGAAGATGAAAATGACCTAGGGTTAGAGAGTGCAGGTGGGCGGGGCGTTACTAATCAAGTGGCGGCCAAACAAGATGAAAATAGTAAAAGGCCTGAGGCAAAAATTATAGAAAGCGCTGAAAAGGCCAGTGAAGTAACGCCTATTGAATCTCAAGAAAGTCAGCTTGCAGAGGCTTTTAAACAGAAGAGCCTTAATAGCTTAGAAGAGAATGCTTCAATTAGGGATGAGCTTGAGCAAATTGATGCTTCCCAGAGTAAGCCAGCGGTAAAAACATTATCTGAAGCTAAGCAATTAGATAAGTTAGCAAGCCAAGAGCCTAATGGGCAGACGAAAGAGGCCGTGATGAGTTATTCATTGCCTGATAGAAGTGTTTTAACTCAACCTCAGCCTAAAAAAGGTGGCTACTCAGAAGATGAGTTGCTTTCTTTATCTGCTTTATTAGAGCAAAGGTTAGCTGACTTTGGTGTAAAGGTTGAAGTGGTCGAAGTAAATCCTGGTCCAGTTATTACTCGATTTGAAATACAGCCTGCACCTGGCGTTAAGGTTTCTCGTATTACTAACTTAGCGAAAGATTTGGCGCGCTCTTTAAGTGTGATGAGTGTTCGTGTAGTTGAAGTAATAGCAGGTAAATCGACAATAGGTATAGAGATTCCTAATGATGTAAGGGATATTGTTTACTTTAGTGAAGTCATTAACTGTGATATTTACGATAATGCCACATCTCCTCTTACCATTTCTTTAGGTCATGATATTTCAGGTGAACCTGTTGTTGTTGATCTAGCCAAAATGCCGCACTTATTGGTTGCCGGCACAACGGGCTCTGGTAAGTCTGTTGGCGTTAACTCCATGATTATGAGTATGTTGCTCAAGTCATCCCCTGATCAAGTTAGAATGATCATGGTTGACCCTAAAATGTTGGAGCTTTCTATTTATGAAGGCATTCCTCATTTGTTAACCCCTGTTATCACGGATATGAAAGATGCAGCCAATGGGCTTCGTTGGTCTGTCGATGAAATGGAACGTCGTTACAAGCTCATGTCTAAATTAGGAGTGAGAAATCTAGCTGGCTTTAATAAGAAAGTTAGAGAAGCTATAGAAGCAGGTAACCCGATTGAAGACCCATTATGGCAGCCAGAGCATGATGCAATGTTCTCCCAAGAGGGTGTTGCTAGAAGTGTTCCCCTGTTAGAGCCCTTACCTTATATCGTCATTGTCGTGGATGAATTTGCTGATATGATGATGATAGTGGGTAAAAAAGTAGAAGAACTGATTGCTCGTATTGCCCAAAAAGCGAGGGCAGCAGGGATACATCTAATATTAGCGACGCAAAGACCTTCAGTAGATGTTATTACCGGCTTGATCAAAGCTAACGTGCCGACTCGAATGGCTTTCCAAGTGTCCTCAAAAATTGATTCAAGAACAATTTTGGATCAAGGTGGCGCTGACCAGCTATTAGGTCAGGGTGATATGCTTTATTTGCCTGCTGGTCTTCCAACACCAATTCGAGTGCATGGTGCTTTTGTTTCTGATGAAGAGGTGCATGCAGTTGTTGAGGAATGGAAAAAGCGTGGAGAGCCTCAATATATTTCTGATGTTGTTGTTAACCCAGAAGATCTAATGACAGATTCTGGCTCGGAAGATAAAGATGCACTTTATGATGAGGCTGTTGCTATTGTAATTGAGACAAGAAAAGCCTCTATATCATCCATTCAGAGGCGATTAAAAATTGGTTATAACCGTGCTGCAAACTTAGTTGAGGCAATGGAAGCGGCTGGTTTAGTAAGTTCTATGGGAACTAACGGCCAGCGTGAAGTTCTGATACCAGAGTAGGCTAGCTGTTATTTATTAGTCTGCTTATTGGCTATCTTTTTTATGAGAGTTTGAGATTTTAAAATGCAAAAAATATTAATTATGCTGATGTTGTCTTTAGGTATGAGTATCAGTGTAGCAAGTGAGCTTCTAACTCAATTACTAGAATCGAATCGCAATATCGAAGGTGAGTTTCGTCAAGTTACCTATGACGAAGAAGGCCATCAATTACAGGCTAATGAAGGTGTTTTTTTATTAGCCGAACCTAATCGCTTTGTATGGGATACGATTACTCCATTCCCTCAAAGAATCATTTCTAATGGACAATGGATTACAGTTTGGGATGTAGATCTTGAGCAAGCGACACAAAAACCGCTTGAGGGTGCTTTAGGTAATTCGCCTGCTGCTTTATTAGGGCGTCCAGCTAACGATGTTTTGCCTCATTACGAAATATCACAGCTAGGGGAGCAAAGGTTTAGATTAGAACCCAAAGAAGAGGTGGATTTATTTTCTACATTGACCTTGTCATTTAGAAGTAACGCCATTGAAGCTATGAGTATACAAGATAGTCTAGGTCAAACTACAGTGATTGAATTTAACAATGTGGAGCATCATGATGGTGTTGCAGATGGTAACTTTCAAGTTGACCTGCCTGCTGAAGTAGATTTATTAGTTGAGCCAGGTTTGCTTGATAAAACGGTTAAAAGCAAAGGTTAATTAATGCAAGACCTGTTTGAAAGTCAATGGGATTTATATGAGCCGCTAGCTGCTCGTATGCGACCAAAAAGCCTATCTGACTACTTAGGTCAAGATCATCTGGTGGGTGACGGAAAGCCTTTAAAGAGGATGATAGAAACAGGTCGATGCCACTCTTTTATACTTTGGGGCCCTCCAGGTGTGGGTAAAACGACATTTGCCAAATTATTATCACATCAGTTACAGGCGCATTTCTTAGAGTTATCTGCCGTTATGTCTGGTGTAAAAGACATTAGAGCAGCCGTTGATCAAGCTAAGCAACATAAAATGATGAACTCAGGGCAAACTGTGTTGTTTGTTGATGAGGTACATAGATTTAATAAGTCCCAGCAAGATGCATTTCTGCCTTACATCGAAGATGGTACTTTTTTGTTTATTGGTGCCACAACTGAAAATCCTGCGTTTGAATTAAACTCAGCCTTACTTTCAAGGGCGAGGGTTTATAGCCTCAAGAAACCAACCCAAGCAATTATTCGACAAGGGCTTGAGCGAGCACTGACAGATCAAGAGCATGGTTATGGTAAGGATAATATTCTGATCGAAGCTAGCTTCATTGATGCTATCGCCCATGCAGCAGATGGTGATGTTAGGCGATCACTAAACCTTCTCGAAGTTTTAGTGGATATGGCGACAGAAGAGGATGGTAAAAAGCAAGTAACTGAAGCTCAGCTAGTTGATGTTTTAGGGCAATCTTATAGGGCCTTCGATAAAGGTGGCGATGCTTTCTATGATCAAATATCTGCATTTCATAAGTCAGTAAGAGGCTCATCTGCTGATGGTGCCCTTTATTGGATGGCGCGTATGCTAGATGGAGGTTGTGACCCTCTTTATATTGCAAGGCGTCTATTGGCAATTGCATCAGAAGATATTGGCAATGCAGACCCAAGAGCCTTACAAGTAGCGCTTAACGCATGGGATATTTACCATAGAGTAGGTCCCGGTGAAGGGAATAGAGCTATCGCACAAGCGGCTGTATATCTTGCTTGTGCGCCTAAGAGTAATGCGGTTTATAACGCTTTCAAACAAGCAATGTCTTTAGTTGCTGAGCAGCCAAGTCATGATGTCCCAAATCATTTACGTAATGCGCCAACTAAACTGGCAAAAGAAATGGGGCATGGGGAAGATTATCGATACGCTCATAATGAAGAGAATGCCTTTGCCGCAGGAGAGTCTTATTTGCCGCCAGAGCTAGTTGGCCACACTTTCTATCACCCGACGGATAGAGGTTTAGAGAAAAAAATCTCAGATAAGTTGGCATGGTTAAATGAGCTAAATGAGTCAAGTGCAAATAAGCGGTATGAATTTGACTCTCACAACCCTCATTATGATAATTCAGATCCATATTCTAATAATTAACCTTCTATTACCGACTAGATAAGAATCTTTATATGAGTGCATATTTGATGGTTGCTTTAGGTGGCGCTATTGGCGCTATGGGGCGATTTTCTGTTGCAAAATACTTTGCTCAGTTTAATCAAGGGGCTTTTCCGATAGCGACCTTTACTGTTAATGTCATTGGCTGCTTTGTAATGGGGGTGTTGTTTGTGCTTATGACGGAGCGCATCACAGCTTTAGAGGCTTATCGACCACTCTTAATGGTTGGGTTCTTAGGGGCTTTTACTACCTTTTCTACTTTCTCATTAGAAATAGTTGCGTTACTGAATCAGCAAGCTTGGCTTAGTGCGATCAGCTACTTATTATTAAGCTGTTTTTGTGGTGTTATTGGCACTTGGCTAGGAATTTTAGCAGCAAGACTCATTTAATTGCAGAATATCATACATCTTATTGTTTAATGTTAAGTTAATCGTAGTAGTATAGTCGCCCTTAAATAATTTTATTAATTCTTGTTATGCGCCGTTATGTATAAATATAACCTTAGCGCTAACTCATAGAGGAAAGAGTTGCAGAAATGTTGGACATTAAAGCATTAAGAGCAGACCCAGAAGCGGTTGCTCTAAGTCTCAAGAAAAAAGGTTTTGAACTAGACGTTGCCGCTTTTGTTGGCCTAGAAGAGCGTCGTAAATCCATTCAGGTCGAAACTGAGAATCTGCAACAGTCCCGCAACTCTGTTTCTAAAGAAATTGGTATGGCCATGAAGGCTGGTGATAAAGACAAGGCGGCTGAGCTTAAAGCGCAAACAGCAACCTTGGGTGATGATCTAGCTAATGCGAAGGAGCAGCTTGCTCAAGTTCAGCATGATATGGATCTTATTCTTGCTAGTATTCCTAATGTGCCTCACGAATCAGTTCCAGCTGGTGCGACAGAAGACGATAACGTAGAAATTCGCCGTTGGGGTGATATTCGTGAATTTTCTTTTGAGCCTAAGGATCACGTAGATCTAGGTGAACACTTAGGGCAACTAGACTTTGAAGCTGCAGTTAAATTAACAGGTTCTCGTTTTGCTGTTATGAGACAAGACTTAGCGCGTCTACACCGTGCCTTGACTCAATTTATGATTAATACCCATGCAGATGAGCATGGTTATAGTGAAGTTTATGTTCCTTACCTAGTTAACGAGCATTCTTTAAAAGGAACAGGTCAGTTACCAAAGTTTGAAGCTGATTTGTTTAAGGTGCCAGTCGATAAAGAAAGTGGTAATAATGACCTTTACCTTATCCCGACAGCGGAAGTACCTGTAACCAATTTGGTGCGTGACGAGATCTTAAATGATGCAGAACTTCATAAAAAGTTTGTTGCTCATACACCTTGTTTTAGAAGTGAAGCGGGAAGTTATGGTCGTGATACGCGTGGTATGATTCGTCAGCATCAATTCGAAAAAGTTGAATTAGTGCATGTTTGTCGCCCAGATCGTTCAGAGCAAGTGCTTGAAGATTTGGTTCAAGATGCTGAAGTTATTTTGAAGAAGTTAAACCTGCCTTATCGTACAGTAATACTGTGTGGTGGAGATTTAGGTTTCTCTGCACACAAAACTTATGATATTGAAGTGTGGCTACCAGGTCAGGGCAAATATCGTGAAATTTCATCTTGTTCTAATATGGGAGACTTCCAAGCACGTCGTATGCAAGCTCGCTGGCGTAATCCGGAAACAGGTCGTCCAGAATTGGCACATACCTTGAATGGTTCTGGTCTTGCTGTTGGTAGAACTTTAGTTGCTGTACTTGAGAATTATCAAAACGAAGATGGTTCTGTTGATGTGCCTGAGGCGCTTGTGCCTTATATGGGTGGAAAAACTAAGTTGAGTGCGAATCAAAATTAATTTAGTTCAGCTAAACTAATTTATAAAGGACGCCTCTCATTACAGAGGCGTTTTTTTTGACAAATATTTTGAGAAAAATTATGAGTGGTAAGGTTTATTTAGTTGGGGGCGGTCCAGGTGATCCAGAGTTATTAACACTGAAAGCCCATAGGATATTAACTCAAGCTGATGTCGTTCTTTATGATCGCTTAGTTGGTGATCAAATTATTGCACTTATTCCTGATAGTGCCGAAGCCTTATATGTTGGTAAGGCTAAATCAAAGCATAGCCTGCCTCAGGAAGATATTAATAAGCTTTTGTGTGAAAAAGCGGCTGAGGGCAAGTGTGTTGTTCGTTTAAAAGGGGGAGACCCTTTTATTTTTGGACGTGGTGGCGAAGAGATAGAAGAGTTGGTGGATGCCGGTGTTGAATTTGAAGTTATCCCAGGTGTCACGGCTGCTGCTGGCTGTGCTGCTTATGCAGGCATACCACTAACTCATAGAGATTATGCGCAATCCGTGCGCTTTGTAACCGGGCATTTAAAAGATGGCTCAACAGACCTTCCCTGGGGTGAGCTAGTACATCCAGCACAAACTTTAGTGATTTATATGGGGTTAACTGGTCTTGCTGAAACCGCTGAGAAGCTGGTTGCCCATGGAATGAATAAAGATATGTCTGTTGCTGTGGTTGAGAAAGGGACAACACTTTCTCAAAGAGTTTTCACTTCTAATATTTGTGAGATTAACCAAGTAGTAATAGATAACGAAGTAAAATCACCTAGCTTATTAATTATAGGTGATGTAGTTAAGCTGCAAACGCGTTTATCTTGGTTTAAGCCATAGGTTGAAGTTAGAAGCTGCCTATAAACTATAGCTATTGATAGAACAATTTATAGGCAGTTAGCAGGTTTGGGTAAGCCTGCAAGTTTTGCGATCAGTTTTGCCGGACTACCAGGAAATAGCTGCATTAAGTAGATACTTTTGCCTTTATCGCTCCCAAGCTTTTTGCTAACGGCTTTTACTAAAGGTCTCATAGCTGGGGAAACTTCATATTCTTGATAAAAGTCTCGCAACAGGAATATTATTTCCCAGTGTGCATCCGTTAAGATGATTTCTTCCTGATCAGCTAAATAAGATGTTAGCTCTTCAGACCAATCTTCAAGTTTAATCAGATAACCTTCTTGGTCTAATAGTGTTTCAAACGATGTCATATCTTGCTACCAAGCTGTGTGCTGTTCAAATTTACTGGTTAACTCTAACCATTCTTCATTGTTAATAATATCGAGACTTTCAGCAATGAGGGCATAGGTTTTTATGTCTTGCTCTAAAGCATAAATTTTAATATTTAAACTATTTGCTTTTCTAAATAAGGATTCATCTTTATCTGCTTTAAGTACGCCTTCTTCAATGAGTAATATGGCATCATTCTGCTGCAAACTTAAAAGAATCTCATGCTCAGTATTGGCTGGGTAATTGGCTTTATTTAGTTGATGTAAACGCGGCATGCTTAAAACCTAAAAGTGTGTTGGTAACGAGTTAACATGTCTTTCCACTCTAATTCAGACAGACTAGATGCAAGAGAAGTAATTTCTATACCTTCTTTAGGTATTTGTGACTCAGGAAGATAGAGGTTGTCTATATCATAAAATTCGAAACTGGCTAGCATTTTATAAAGTGCTTTACCTTGGCTCTCATCTGGTAATTGGTTTTGATGAAGAAGGGCGATACCAGCACCCGAAAAAGCGAGATCTACATCTTGTTCAAATGTAGCTAGAACCATAGCTAGGTCTAGTGCTTCTTTTACTGCCAGTCCCGTATAAGGAGAGCTGGTGATATGTATGAGAGTCTTACCCATCTTGTGCTCACTTAAAACTAATTATTTTGTCACAATCATTCATAAAGGATACAAAGGTGCCAAGGCCCTCAAGTTGGAATTGAGAGGCTAGACTTGCACTTTCTAGCTCATACCTTTTACTTTCAGGTTCGCTCATGATGCCACGCCTTACAGCTGCTGCAATGCAAAGTGTCAGTTCAATGCCATAGTCTTTTGACAGTGTTTGCCAAGCCGCTTGAATATCAAACTCATCTCTTGGGCATTGATTAAAGCGATTGCCAATAAGCACAGCATCCTGATAGAAAAACACACCCTTTAATTGGTGCTCTTTGCTCGCAATGATTGTTTTGGCAAAAGATAAAGCTGAGTGGCAGGCTTTTGTTTGAAAAGGTGAACCATGGATGAAAAGTGCGTAAAGCATGTTTGGGCCTAACAAAAGGTTATATGACGATCAAAAAAACTAAAGGCCACATATGCGGCCTATAGTTATGGAGCTATTTGCTAGTTTACAATAAACAACTAGTCGTCGTTAGCCATGCCTAAAAGAGCTAGCAAGCTAAGGAATAGGTTGTAGATAGAGATAAATAGAGTCACAGTGGCCATTACATAATTGGTCTCACCGCCTCTTACGATTTCGCCTGTTTGATACAGAATCATAGCAGCAGAGAAAAGTGCGAAGCCTGCAGAGATAAAGATTTGTAGTGCTGGGATTTGAACAAAAAAGCCAAGAATCATGGCAAACAATAGAACAAACACACCAACAGTCAAAAAGCCTTTTAGAAAGCTGAAATCTTGTTTAGAGATTAATGCATAAGCAGAAAGGCCTAAGAAAGCTAAACCTGTTAAGCCCAAAGCGTTCATAACTAAAGACGTGCCGTTAGGCAAACTTAGATAAGCGTTTAAGATCGGCCCAATGGTAATTCCCATAAAACCTGTTAGAGCAAAAACTAAAACAATGCCTAACCCAGAATTTTGAAATTTACTAATGAAAAATAGTAGGCCGTAAAAACCAACTAGGGTAATGATTAGTCCTGGGTGAGGTAAGTTGAATGCCATACTAGCGCCTGCAGTGAAGGCACTAAAAAGTAGGGTTAATGACAAAAGTCCATAAGTGTTTCTTAAAGTTTTGTTTGCCGCTTCTTGTGTTTGGCTTGAACTGATTGCATCGGTATAACGCATCATAATCTCCATTAAGGTCAAATCTATATAGCTAATATGGAGACGCTGGCCATAAAACTCAAGTGTTTGTGCGTAATTTCCTTGTATTGCTTTGTTAAAAACGTGGGGAAATAAGTGGGAGACAAAAAAACACCGCTAATAAGCGGTGTTTTATGAAAATTAATATGATTTGATTTAGATCAAGATGCGACCATAGGTTTTTGGTGGTTCGCACTTTTTCGGGTTTTATGTTTATCAATTTGTCTCGCCAGTTTTTCTGTCATGGCATCAATTGCATGGAACAGGCGGTTTTCAGAAACAGCAGCTGCAAAAAGCTCTTTACCTGGAAGATGAATGGTTGCTTCTGCTTTTTGTTCATTATTGTCTTGCATGAGAGTGACATGGATAGTGGTGATCTGATCACTAAGTCTACCTAGTTTATCCATTTTTTCATTGATGTGTTCTTTTAGAGCGGGAGTGACGTCGACGTGGTGTCCAGTAATATTGATTGTATACATACAACTTTCTCCTTGGCAAAGTTGGACCGTTAAAATAGGTTTTTTAAATATAAAAACCACACGGCACAGTTTCAGCATAGAATTCTGATAAATGCCTGTCAATACGCTTTAATCACTCTGTAACAAATAAATGTTTAAGCCCTAGATGATTTTTAAAGCATCCTTTTAGTGCTTCAAATAAGTCAATTTGCTACACTGCATTTTGATTTAAAGACAATTGAAGTAGATAGATAAAATGCCCAGCAACGATTTTATATTGCCGATTTCATTTCGCACAGCTCAAGAGATTGGTCTGGAAGAATCTGTTTTAATTGCGTTTTTAGAACAGCATGCTTTCATGTTATCAAGTCGAGTACTTAGTTTCGAAATGTCTGTTTTAGCGGCCCAACTTCCGTTCTGGACTGGTCCTATGTTGCAGCGTATTTTTTCTAACCTACAAGCTAATCAAGTGTTAAGTTTTCAGCGTGAAAACGGGAAGTTAATCGTCTATTTAGATGGTCAAGGGCAAATGCAAGACCCTGAACCTAAAGTAAACAGTCAAACTTATCATGCAGCTACAGCTGTGCCGTCGAGCTCTGAATCTTCGCAATCAAATGATGAATTAGTTGATAGGATTGGTCGTTTACAAAGGCAGGCTAAAACTCAACCTTCAGTTAACCCTGATCCGTCAAGGTTAAAGAGCCGCAAGAATTTGGCTAGTTCTCATATGCAATATGCGAACAAACAAGGGCAAGGACAATATCCAGCAGCGTCTGAATCTCCTCCAAGGTCGGCAACCAATTCGTGGCCTGGCGCTCATAAAAGCCAAGAAGATAAACGTCGCGGAGTGTCTGACTTCGATCTATATTTAGAGCAGAAAGAAAGAACTCGTCAACCTGATCAGTGGCAGCCTGAAGAGAGTACTTTAGAGCAAATTTCGCAGGCTGGAATTAATCGCCAATTTGCATTACAACTGCTCGCAGAATTCTTGTTACGGATAAAAGAACAAAGAAAGAATGTACGCACTTGGAACAGCGAATTTTTCAAATATGTAAAACGTCAATGGCAATATAAACAATCGGATAGATCCTCGCATGAAGGCACCCAAGGCAGCTCATACACTAATCGAACCTCTAAAGAACAAGTTAGCGATGCACTCACAAACATCCACGACACAGACTGGTAGTCAAGAGTACAGTCAGCAATCACAACAAGAAAGTTCGGATGCCCAGCAGCAAACTCGAGTTTTGGTTAATATGCTTTTTGCTCGTTTTAAAGCAATTTACACACACAAATTTGCGTCTGCCTATGCGAACCCCGATGAAGTAAAACTAGCTAAAAGAGAGTGGGCAATAGCTATAAAAGGCTTTAAAGAGCCACTCTTGGCTTATGCTGTTGAAAGGTCGAAAGAGACTTATGCATGGCCGCCAACCATCGCTGAATTTTTACAGCTTATTTCAAAGGCCTACGGGGCTTATGGTTTAGTTGATACGAGAACAGCCTACCTTGAAGCGAGCCAATGTCGCATTAATCCATTAGAGTTCTCTTGGTCTCATCCTGCGGTTTATCATGCTGGAGCTGCTACTGGTTGGTATAGCTTAAAGTCGGATGAAGAATCTAAAACATGGCCGGCTTTTGAAAAAAACTATAATGAGCAAGTTGATAAAATCGTTCAGGGCCAAGTTTTGGTTATTCCTAGTGTGCCCCTGATTGAAAACCGTCAAGAAGATCATCTTGCCAGTTTGATTCCAGACTTGATGAAAAAAACAGGTTTGCCTGAAGGGGATATTGCTTGTTTGCTTTATTACCTTAAAAAAACCAAAGGAACACAAATAAGAGCAAGATATCGTGCTAAAAGCCAAGCCGATTTAGCTGAAAAAGGATTTGACCTGCAACTACCTGAATAAAGGTGAATGGTTAACTAACTTTACGTAATTGTTTGAATTATAAGTGTTTCACCCTACTTGGGTGGGCTCCAATTGTGTTGATTTGTTTTTTTGACATCTATTTTGACAAAACAATTTTAAATACAAGAAATAATCCCTTATATTGAAAACTTGAAAGCGTAAAATAGAGGTGAAATTAGGTGCTGAAAGTATTAATTGTTGATGATCACGAAATTGTCAGTACTGGGATCAGTCGCATGTTACAGGATGTGTCCAATTTGCAAGTTGTAGGTTGTGCCGCAAGTGGTGAAGAAGCTATTTCACTTACTAAAGAGCAACAACCGGATATTGTACTTATGGATGTTCACATGCCGGGTATTGGTGGCTTGGGTGCAACCAAAGAAATTAAACGTTTGGTACCAAAAACAAAAGTCATTGCGCTTTCTGCCTTAGATGATAACCCTTATCCTACCAAGCTGATCGAAGCGGGTGCTTCTGGTTATATTACTAAAGGTATCGCCTTAGATGAAATGATAGGAGCGATTGAAAAAGTCGCTAAAGGTGGCAAGTACATAAGTTCTGATGTTGCTCAAAAAATGGCTCTATCTCAAATGTCCAAAGAGGAAGGGGAGACACCATTAGATAGCTTATCAGACCGTGAACTACAGATTGCTCAAATGATAGTAGACTGTCGCAAAGTTCAAGATATAGCTGAAAAGCTGAACTTAAGCGCAAAGACGGTTAATACCTACCGTTATCGTATGTTTGAAAAACTGTCTATTGGTAGTGATGTAGAATTAGCTCGTCTGGCAATGCGCCATAACTTATTAGGTGTTGGCGCTGTTGATTAAGTTTAATCGATAGCCGTCCTGATTAAGTCCTCTCTCTAGGGTCAACAAACACTCTGAATTTTGCTACATTATGGAACACACCATCTAACCTAAAATTAGGTGTTCTAGATTGATTATATTTGGCTGTTTGAGGTTTGTTTGACTCACATTGAATTTGATGCAAAACATTTTATTAGCAACCTTACGACCCGACCAGGGGTCTACCGCATGTACGGTAAAGGTGAGCTACTTTATGTGGGTAAGGCAAAAAACTTAAAGAACCGTGTTTCTAGTTATTTTAGAAACACAGGTCTCACGACAAAAACCATGGCCTTGGTTAACCGCATTGATGATATAGAAGTAACCCTAACCAAGAGCGAAACAGAAGCGCTTTTGTTAGAGCAAACGTTAATCAAACAACATAGACCACCTTATAATATTTTATTAAGGGATGATAAATCCTATCCCTATATTCTCCTGTCTCAACATCAGCATCCTGCTTTGCTGTTTCGTCGTGGTGGTAAGTCTGAAGAAGGTAAGTTGTTTGGCCCTTTTCCGAGTGGCACAGCGGTTAGAGAAAGCCTTACGACCATGCAGAAAGTCTTCAAAGTGCGCCAGTGTGAAGATAGCTATTATGCCAATCGATCTCGTCCATGCCTCCAATATCAAATTAAGCGTTGCTCTGCACCTTGCGTAGATCTCATTACAGACGAGGAGTACGCCAAAGATGTGCGTCATACACGTATGTTTTTAGAGGGAAAAGACCAAGAATTAGTTAGTGAAATTACCCAAAATATGAGCGCTGCCGCAGCTGATATGGAATTTGAGCGAGCCGCGGAATTAAGAGATCAGATTACTCAGCTTAAACATATTCAAGAACAACAATATGTTTATGGGCAATCGGGTGAGGCAGATGTGCTTGCCGCTCTGATTCAGCCTGGTGGGCATTGCGTTCATCTTATGATGATTCGAGGGGGCAAGGTTGTTGGGAGTAAAAGCTACTACCCTAAAATGCCACTTGAGATGAATGAAGGTGAGTTATTAACTAACTTTATTGCTCAATCCTATATAGGCGGTGCTCAAGAGTTACCTAAGGCGTTAATTTTGAGTCACGAGCCTAGTGACACCGAAGTGCTTACAGCCGCCATATTTGAAAGTACCTTAAAAAAGGTTGAGATCACCTGCAACGTAAGAGGCCAGAGAGCCAGATGGCTTGACCTTGCTAAGTTAAATGCTGAGCAAGGTTTGCAAACCCGTTTATTGGATAAAAAGCATCACTTTAGCCGAGCAACTGCTTTGCAAAAGCTATTAGGTTTGTCTGAGCCACCAAAACAAATGGAATGTTTTGATATCAGTCATTCTAGTGGTGAAGCAACGGTTGCTTCCTGTGTTGTGTTTGGGCCAGAAGGGCCAGATAAAAAACGTTATCGTTCTTTTAATATAGAAGGCGTAGAACCTGGTGATGATTACGGCGCAATGAAGCAGGCATTAACAAGGCGTTATAAACGAGTTAAGTCCGGTGAATTAGAAGCGCCAGATGTTCTCTTAGTCGACGGTGGTAAAGGTCAGTTAACCCAAGCCGAAGAGGTATTGAGTGAGTTAGGCCTAAACCAAATTTTTTTATTAGGTGTGGCAAAAGGCGAAACTCGAAAACCAGGGTTGGAAACTCTTTATATAGGTTGCAAGGAAGATGAGGTAGTATTGCCTCCTGATTCAGCCGCTTTGCATCTCATACAGCACATTCGTGATGAAGCGCACAGGTTTGCGATAAAAACCCATAGAAAAAGACGAGATAAAAAGCGTCGACACTCTACTTTAGAAGGGATTCCAGGAGTAGGCCCAACTCGTCGTAAAAGTTTATTAACAGCTTTTGGTGGAATACAAGAGTTAAAAGCGGCGAGTCAGGAGGAGATAGGTAAGGTGAAAGGTATCAGTAGTAATATGGCACAAGAAGTTTACCGCTTTCTCCATCAAACATAAGTGTTATGATTATGTTACTAAATAGCATCATCCTTAAAAATACATCGTATTAACGAAAAATCAGCTCAAGCTATTGATTAGCAAAAAAGACTAAGCAGAAAATAAATGAATATACCGAATATTTTGACGTCTATCCGAATTTTTATGATACCCATTTTGGTTGTATTGTATTACTTGCCTTGGGATGGACGTTATGTAATTTGTGCTGCCGTATTTGCCGCCGCAGCAATAACCGATTGGCTAGATGGTTATTTAGCGAGAAAGTTGAACCAAACATCTGCTTTTGGTGCTTTCTTCGATCCAGTTGCAGATAAGCTTATGGTGTCAATTGCACTTGTGCTACTTGTCGAAAGTTATGCAAACCCATTAATGACAGTAGCCGCTGCCGTGATCGTTGGTCGTGAAATCGTCATTTCAGCCCTAAGAGAATGGATGGCAGAAATGGGGAAGCGAGCAAGTGTAGCGGTTTCTTATGTCGGCAAGCTCAAAACAAGTATGCAAATGTTAGCCATCTTTATTTTATTGGGTAATGAGCCAGATACTAAATGGGCAAACCTAGGTGAAATTGTACTGATTCTTGCTGCGTTATTAACGCTTTGGTCTATGTATGTTTACTTAAAAGCAGCTTGGCCACACCTAGCACCATCAGTATCGGATAAAAAATAATCACTTAGAACAATTATTGATCTAAAAAGAAATAAAACGCTAAGTTAATGGATTTATTTAGAATTATTGCTTGACGCAGGATCAGAAATACATAGAATATGCACCATCTTCTGAACGCGGGAATAGCTCAGTGGTAGAGCACAACCTTGCCAAGGTTGGGGTCGCGAGTTCGAGCCTCGTTTCCCGCTCCAGTAGAAGATAATCTGATTTAAGGCCGGATGGCAGAGTGGTCATGCAGCGGACTGCAACTCCGTCAACGCCGGTTCGATTCCGACTCCGGCCTCCATAATCAGAACATGTAGCAAAAGCTAGATGTGCCCGGGTGGCGAAATTGGTAGACGCACAAGACTTAAAATCTTGCGGTAGTAATACCGTACCGGTTCGATTCCGGTCCCGGGCACCATTTGGTGCCTTTTTTTATGCCTGTAATAAATTAAACTCTCCTCAATCCCTTGCCTACTCTGGCTTTCAGCGTTTTTTAGCGTATTCCTCAAATTGTCTACTTTCCTTATCATATGCTATGTTTCTAGAAACTTTGCACCTTTTTAGCACCCGCTAGAGCACCCATCAAGGAGGACATATGCCAAGTGCATATAGGAAGAACACGTCATGGCGTGGACAAGCTCGCATAAATGGACAGCGAAAAACGAAAGATGGCTTCACAACAAGGCGAGAAGCTTTGGAATGGGCGAGCGAAAAAGAACGCTTAGCAAAAGAAAGCAAATCAAGAGATATCCCCGACAGACCTTTTCAAGATGCGTTAGAACGTTATCGAGATACCATCAGCATTACTAAACGTGGTCAGAAGTTTGAAATCAGACGCATCGACCGTTGGCTTGGTAAAGGTGATGCCCGACCAGACCCTCTTGTGTATATCCCTCTCGAAGATTTACAGTCTAAGCATTTTGCTGAGTGGCGTGATCGTCGCCTACAAGAAGTTGCACCTGGTACCGTCTTAAGAGAGTGGACCGTACTGTCTGCTATTTGTAGTCAGTGTGCAAAAGAATGGGGCTGGTTACATGAGAATCCAATGTCACGCGTAAAACGACCTGCCGAACCAGACTCACGAACAAGGCGATTGCAAGAAGGTGAGTTTGATCAGTTAATGATAGCCACTCAATACGATTTAATTAACCCGCCAGAATCTAAGCGTGAACGTATTGGTGCTGCAATAGTCTTTGCGATCGAAACCGCCATGCGAGCTGGTGAAATCTGCAATATGTCATGGGAAGACATAGATCTAGAAAGGCGAACAGTCCACCTCCCTAAAACCAAGAACGGTAATCCTCGTACCGTGCCATTATCAACAACAGCAGTAACTGTGCTTAAAGGGTTACAAGGCTTAGATGATTGCAAGCGAAAAGCGTTTGGGCTTAAGTCAGATAGTCTCGATGTGAATTTTAGAAAGATTCGAAGCAAATGTTTGATTGATGATTTGCACTTTCATGACTTAAGAAGAGAAGCTTTAACGAGATTAGCGAAGAAAGTAGATGTACTTAACCTTGCCAAGATATCAGGGCATACAGACCTTAGAATACTGCAAAAAGTCTACTATGCCCCAGATATGGCAGAAGTGGCTTTGATGTTGGATTAACTCTTACCTCATCTTCTGGGCTTCGGCCCAGCTCATCACCTCACCAGCTAGCCAACGATAATTCGTACTATTAATCGAATCACCGACGTTACGTGGTTTAGGGAAGGTGCGTTTGCAAGCCACGCTATACATAAATTTATTCTTGGATAGTCCCAAGTAGTTCGAAGCTTGTGCAGAGTTCCAAAGCTCCTTGTTCTTAGGGATCTTTGGCATTTGCAGAGTTTGAATCAATGTATCTAACCGTTCAATTAAAGCTGATTCGGCTGTACTTGGTTGCTCTTTCGTAGTTGCTGTATCTGTCATGATGCTCTCCTTGAGTCAAATTAACAAAAAGTGGGTTTTGGTTCTTTCCATACACGCTTGAATTTACCGTGTATTTTCTTATCTGGTTCTGCGACCTGCTGTTTGGTAATCAGCTTTACAGCACCATGCTTTTTAGCAATGGTTTTAAATTCTTCACAGATGCTCGGCATACTGTAAAGTGGGCTTAATTGCTTGGGTGTCAGCTTTTTCATGAGTTGAGGGATTAGCTCTTGGACAGTCTCGTCAAAGGTTTCTTGCGTAGGTTTAAGCCCAATCAACTCATTCAAATAACGGTAGAAAGCGCAGTGAGTTTCGCCGTCCTTCCTAAGTTTTTCTCTTTGTCTCTCGGTTTTCTTTATGTCTTGTTTACGTATGCGATTAAGCTGCATACGCGCTTGTTTTGTTGCGGTTTCTATCGATACTCCAAATACTGCAAAAGACATAAATCACTCCTTGGCAAAAGCCATTAATTTATTAAGCCACTTTGTATAGGGATAAACTGCGTAGCTCGTCGGTGCCGAGGGCTTGCAGTGCTTTTAGGGCGGGTTCGTAGCCGTTGTGGTTTTTAAACCATGTATTGGCTTGCTGTTCGTTCAAGTCGCCGTATTGATCACGAGGGTTTGCCCAGTTTTTGATATTGGCGTAAAGGCTGAGCGCTTCGATCATGGCAACCACATTGCCGTTGTTGTTTACCGTGCGTAGCGATAGCTCATGATTAAGCTGTGCTTCTAGGGCAGCAATAGTGCTTTCGAGTTTCTGCATCTCCAGCAAGATTAGACCGACGCTAATTGGTGATCCGAACTTATCAGTGCCGGCAATCGCTTCGGGTCTAAATTCGATGCGGTCGAGTTGAAGCCCATGCTTAATTAGCTGATTAGGCATTATTGGTGTATCTGCTTGTCCTTGAGTACTCATGCGGTTTGCTCCTGCATTGCTTGGTTATCTAACTGAGAAACAGTATCTGCTAGGGTTACTTCACCAACGTAACTTTGAATGCGCTGAAAGATTTCTTCTCGATGAATAGAGATATCTTGTGGCGCATGGACGCCCAAGCGAACTTGGTTGCCTCTTACTGCTAATACAGTGACGGTAATGTTGTTGCCTATACGGACGGTTTCTGACGGTCTACGGCTGAGAATTAACATAATCAAATCCTTTGACTGGGAATTTTTGATAACCTTGGTTACCTTTTGTTTGAATAAATATAAACTATGGTTATTAAAATTATCAATAACTTTGGTTAATTTATTTTGTTGAAAATAATTTTTAAAAAGAAGGTGAATGCTAAGTAATTGGTTTTTTTAGAATTTTGGACGGAAAAAATACCTTCCATATAACAGGTTTATAGAGGTGAGAAGGTGAGTTGGTTTCTTGATGCCTTGCAGTTTGTAGGGCCAATAATTTGAGTTGTGTTAATGTTTAAGTGGGGAAAGTACCTAGCCAGACACAGGCTGCGGTAAAGCAAACCATAAAAACCGAATAATAAAATGGAAGTATTATGATGAATAAAACCATGTTCTCAGTCTTCGTTTTAGGCTCTATATATGCTCAATCAGTGAAAGCTGAAGCAATAGAAATTGGAGACATTCTCGAATTACTACAGCTTTATATGGTAATTGGAGGTGTGTTTATTGCGGTGATTGCTGCATTAGGTATTTGGGTGTTTGGGTTTGATGTTAGGCGAACACGAAATGAATTAGATGATGTCAAAAAAGAAGTGAATGAAAAAAGGAAGCCATTCTTGAACTACATACCGAGCTAGTAAACACAGTTAAAGATATGAATGCCCAGAAGGAAGAGTTTAAAGTCTTTATCAATAAAACCCTTTCTGAAATGACAAAACATGAGAATGCTTTAAAAGAGTTTGTAGAAGAGACTGAGAGCGAGATAGAGCAATTTGTCAGTAGCGCACAAGAACAAATAGACGCAATAGCGACAGATGTCTATGAGTCAGTGACACCTGAAGATGAAAAAGTGATGGATAAAGATGAAGGAGCGGATGACCTCCAAGCAATTAAAAAAGTAATAGAAATGAGTAGCTTTAAATGGACAAGTATCAAGCGGGTTATGAGCAAAACGGGCCTAGAAAGACAAGCAATACTTAAGCTAGCCAGGCTCTCAGATGATATCGTGATTAGCATGGGGAAAAAGTCTACGGATCATATTTTTAGGCTTGAATAAAATAATAAACCAAATTTGAACAAGGCAGCTCTTTTATCAAGTAAACCACTTTCTAGGCTACAGCAATGCACTAGAAAGTGGATTTAACTTATTAAAAGTTTATAACTTATATAGTGCAGGCTCACAGCCTGACGAGTTTAGATAAGTCTTGAGTATTCTGGCTAAATGGCCCTTTCAATTTATTAAGGGCCACTTACCTGAAAATAGTTAGCAACTAACTTGTCTGGTTCTATCATAAGATTAACCCTTCGAAGCTCTGCTTTTAAAATGTTTATTATCGCTTGAGAATGAATGCTGTCTTTGTAAACCACCGCATCATATGGAATTTCCATTAAAACATGTTTAGTTTGTTCTACATTTTTCGAGCCTATAAAGTCGTTTGCTCGTAAAGTGTGGTAGCCCGCAAAATCAATTGCGGCAACATAGTCAGAACGTCCTCTTAGCATATGTATAAAGGTTTTTTCTATATCTTGTAATGCGACAACCTGATTGCCTTTTCTCTCTAGAGGGTCATTGACAGGGCTTCCTGTAATGGATGATATATATCCAAGGTTTGTCGGTGAATCTTTCTGGTTAGCTAAGTCGCACTGAGTTGGCATACAGAACAATACAGATTTTAGAGAGATAATCTTTATCGGAATAATTTCATCTTTAATTTCAGGAACATCCATTCTGCTTCCCAAGAAGATATCTGTGTCACGGTATACAAACTGAGCCATAGCACGCTTTGGCGGGTAGAACTTAATTTTTAGTTGATATGCTTCGTTATTTCTAAAAGCATTCTTTATAAAATCTACCCCTATGCCATGTCTAACGCTCATTCCGCTATTAAAACGCTCATCTGCGCTAAGTCGATCGTCAATCATGAGAGGTGGGTAATTAAACGTACCAAGCACAATCACAGTTTTTTCAGCAGGAGCCGCTAAAGTAAACATTGAGTGAAAGCATATGGAGCAAAGAAGCAATAACCCCTTTAAGGCTTTAAAATTAAAGCGTGTAGAGGGTAACCAGAAAATGAAACATGTCACTAATTCTAACTCCCTCTCGAACATTTTCAATGTGGTTAGTATAGTAAAAACTCAATGAAGTGCTCTCCATGATTATTCGTGAGTTTAGTAATTTATTGTGTTAGAGGGTATCTTATAAACGACATTTAGAGCTGTTTTTACAGCCTTTTATGAACTATTTTCATATCCACTAGTTTAAAAAGTTTATGGAGAAAATCATGGATGAGAAATTTCAACCAACAGTCGTTAGCGGTGCAGTAGTTGATGCGATAACGGCAACCAATACCAAAGTCTTGGCAGAAGCGCCTGCAATGGGCAGCCTGTATCAAACTATAGGTAACTCTGTCGCAATTGCTACTGCAAATGCGGTTTATGCTCAACAGCAAGCTAATGTTACTTACCAAGCTGCTACTACGTTAGGGGTTGCTAAACTGTTTTCGCAAAACAAATAAGCTTTAACCTAATGCCGCTCTCACTGATTCCAATGAGGGTTTAATTATCTCTCAATTGTTTGTTCATATAGCCATCTTATTTACAATCTAAGTGAGCGACGTTCACTAGTTTCTTTTCATTAACTCCTTTTATAATCGTTCTCTAAATTTTTCTTAGATGTAAGAGACGAAAGTTTAAAACTTAAAAGGAAGTAATAAATGAGAACTGTTTTTATTAGTTATGATCATGATGACCAAAATGCTAAAAGAGATATGGAGTCTATTAAGGCAAATACAAACAACTCAGTATCATTTCATGATAACTCACTGGATGAACCAGTAAGAAATGTATACGGCGATGTAAATAGAAGAATGCCAGAAGACCCTGCATCCAAAGAAGTTCGAGATGCTATTGAGCGTAAACTTAAAGAATCATCAAAACTTTTGGTATTGATAGGACGAGATACGCATAGTTCTAAATGGGTAAAGTGGGAAGTTGAAACGTTTAAATCTTTAAAGAGAAGCCCTGATATCCTTTTCATGAGAGTGAAAGGTGATTATGGTTCAGGCTTACCAAGCTTTGCTAATAGCCATGAAATTAAAAATTGGAGTATGTCGGAGCTAATCAGCTGGCTAAAATAAACTAATTGGTAGAAGTGCTAACTTCTACCAATTTATTCTAGATAATTCTCGAAATATGCTTGGGAAAAATCGTTTAATCTCAAACTGGTGTAAATTATGAAGTGGAGTAAATGGCTAGAAAACTGGGATATGACATCTCTTAAAATCAAAACTCCATTTCTGGATATGGAGTGGAAACCCCAAGATGAAGATAAAACTGCAGCTTGGGAGCTTTATGTTGAATTGTTAACAAGAATAACAACTCAAAGCCTTAGCAAAGATCACGGTGACGAAGAGACTGCTTTGAATAGTATTTTTGCAATATTTTCTATTACACGTGATGTTATGAAAAACAATGGCCGTAATTGTGTAGAGTTTACAAAAATTGCCATAATTGTGCTTAATCAAGTGGTTAGACCGTTTACTGCTAAATGGCATAATTTATCTTTAAAAAATGCATTTGAAGATCCGATAAAATGTAGAGAGTTTAGAGTTGAACTTGATGAGCTCCAAAAAACGTTGAGAATATATTCGAAAATGCTAGCAGATATGGCTGGAGTCGAAGATCTTACTGAGATTGATAACGATGAAATTCAATAGGATAAATACTGTATATGAGAAAAGATATTTTTATTTGTCATGCATGTGAAGATAAGTCTTCAATTATTCGGCCATTAGTACATTCTCTTTCCGAGCGAGGAATTAGTTGCTGGGTTGATGAAGCTGAAATATTTGCTGGTGAAAGTATCTCCGAAAAAATTAATGAAGGGCTTAGAGAATCAGATTTCGTCGTAGTGATTATTAGCCGATCCTTCATGGCTAAAAACTGGCCAAGAAAAGAGTTATCTGCAGTACTTAATTTAGAAGCAAAATCAGGAAGAGCAATAATAATCCCAATTTTAGTTGGTACTCAGAATGAAATTGATAGCGTTGTAGAAGAATTCCCACTTTTAAATGACAAGCTCTTTTTATTATGGAACGGAGATGCTAATCGTGTTGCAAATACAGTTCAGATGACAGTGCTAAAATCGAAAGGGCAATTAATTGAGCCACAAATAAAAATGCATACATGCGGGCATTGCAGTACCCCATTTCAGCACGGTGTGCACGTATGTCTTGGATGCCATGGGACAGTTATATACGGACTTAGCAATCAAGAAAGGTTTAACATCAGAAGAAATGCGATATTTTTGGTTGGTTTTATATCATTGCTGACGATGACTTTTTTTCCATTCTTTTCATCTGAATGGATAGGGCAGAAAATTCCAATGTTTTGGGGATTAGGTTTATGGTCGGTACCTAGCGCATTAATTACGATGGTTATTGGTGGGTACTTTTTTGAAGCTAGAAGTGTTAATCGAAACTCTCATTTAATTAGAGTATTCAGATGAGCTAAGAATATTTTAATAGGAGTATTTAATACAACTACGAAAGGCTAAATATAATTAGGGAGTTAAAATGTCTAATTATGATTATCTTGCTATTCAGGCCGACAAGGTTGCTCGCAATTGTTCTTCACCTATCTATAGAAGCGTGGAGCAATGCAACACAAGGAGTATTTCCTGAATCGGTTAGCAATCGTGAAATAGGGTGTCCAAAAAGTGTATTTCTCGGATTGGCAGAAGAAGGCCTATTAAAATATATACCAACAAAAAATTATACTCGTTCCAAAGATAATAAACGATATGCATTGGATGCAATTTAAGTCATTCGAAGGAACTCAAATACCACCTTTATTGTTAAGGAGTTATGAAAACTGTAATGAATGGAAGAAACAAAAAACATAATTCACAGATGAATGTTGTTTTAGCTTTATGGAGTAATGGCGACATCAGTTTTGAGAGTTAGTTAGATAATAAAGGGTCTCTATTTTACAAGTTGGCTCACCTACATCGCCTGGCAAACTAAAGTCCCTACTTGGTTGAATACCAGAAAGAAATCATAAGTCCCTTGATCTGAGAAAGAGGGCGCACCTTCGAGGAGCAGCCTTAAGTTAATCTGATAACCACTTTTAAAAGCTAATTTTAAAAGCGGTTTAGACACCTGCCAACTCACATAAATTTGGTTATCATCTCAAAATTAAACGACATGCATTGCACATATCAAATGGTTAAACCGACAGCACAAACTTTCAGAATATTTAATGCCTGATAGGGTATAGCATGTGACTTTTTCAGATACAGGTGCGCTTGAGCTGAAAATGCCTGTTTGAATGTCTCCCATCATATCTTCTTGAGAAGTAATAACCGTACGGCCTGTTCTATGTACTTCCCACATTCCAGCTCGCTTAATAATGATTAAATAAACAGCATATGCTTCACCGCGTGATAATCGACGATCGACCTCTGCAGTATGATAATACTCTGGGCCGACTCTTACTCTTTCAATAAGTGATGGTGGAGCATCCTCGTTATTGTAACTAACCGAGTTTTTATCATGCATAAAATAATACTGTTCGGTATCTGTGTCATAAAGGGCGCGTAACGAACAACCATTCATACCGCCTGTAACCACAACAGTGCCATCAGGTGCATTTTTAGGAATCTTGCACCAACCAACACCGACTTGCTTTAAATGCTTTTCTACAGATTTATCCGGAGGAGTTAACGATATAGTCATCGTCTTTGTATTTTCTACCCCCCACTTAAGTTTTTCTCTCATAAAGCTATCGTTAGATTGAAAAAAACCTTGGGTAGGTCTAACACTTCCATGCTTTATTGTAGTGAAGGATTTCTCATTATTCATACCAGTATGGTACGGGTAAAAATATGACTTATGGTCTGTGTTTGCGCCGTTGCCAGCGCCAATCACGACAACAGGTGCTTTTTGGTCATTCATTACAATGGCTTGGTTAGTTAAAAACTGAGTTCTTAAAGAGCCATCTAATGCTTTTTCTAGCGTTTGAGGAGTTATCTTACAAATACCTCCAACACCATCTAACTTACTGTTTATATCAATATCTACATGAAAAGAAACGGTTCGTAGCGTGTCAGCAGGGTCCCTTAGAAAGTTAACCCATTTTATTCTTGAATTATTTAAACTATCGCTACTAAATGAACTGTTTAACTTCGCAATCTTTTCCGTAATCCCTGCCATTCTGCCTACTCCTAAAATCATTGAGATAAAGATCTATAGTAAATCTAATATGTAACAAATGGATTGAAATATAAAACGATTATTAGCAGGAATAAATACTAAAGAGGTTATTGAGAAGATCTAATCAGGCATTAGTTAAAGCAGTTCAGTTTTGTTCCTATAAAATGTGTGATCACCCTTATTAGATCGACACAATCTTAGTTAAGGTGGACGTTATTTTTGATCTTTTTTACAATGGCTGTCTCGGTAAATTTGTTTACAAGCTAAGGTTAAAAACTTTAATTTGGAAAAGCACAGTGAGATTTGAGAGCTATATGCTTGGTACAGGATCTAAACTTAATAAGGCAAACCACCATCGTACCTGAGGTGCTGGTATTGCTATCGTTTGCAGCATTAACTATAGGAAAGCATGAAACGAATTTTTTTAATATTCTGCTTGGTTTTGATTACAGCCTGTGACACTTTTTGGTATAAGACATCGTATATATCAATAGATACTGTGTCATTTCCAACTTGTGCTTATCAAGCAATATCGCTACTCGAAGAACTTACTTTAAACGAGCATTGGAAAAAGGAAGGACGTGTCGTGGGACAAACTCCTTACTCGATGTACGAAATATCAATCAATGAGTACGGAAATGCTGAGGTAGTGCTTCACGGCAGAGGGCTTAATCCTCGTGTTGAAAATGAAGCTAAGGTTAATAGCGTTCTATCATCTCTGACCAAAGAGGTGGCCTATGCCTGCAATCGTAGCTAACAAAGCAATCAAAACTCTTTCAGGCAAGAAAACGCCCTTCACCATTTTTTAGAATGGCTGTCTTGGCTAATGTGTACTTTATTGTCATTATGATGAATGTCTTGATAAATATTGTGATACAAATACTGAAATAAAAAGTAAGAATGCTTAGTAAGAGGTATTATCAGCTTTTTCTAATCTGAAAAGAGGCTCAAGAAGGGCCTAACATACGCAGCATAAAAACAGGGAAGTCACACCATAAAAAGCATATACCCTATATAAAGAAACGGCCTTTCAACAGATGGTTATAATCATGGCTTCGCCACGCAATAACCCTTAACTGTTTGTGTAATCCATTATGAATCCAGCAATCGATAAATTACGAAGTTTTTTAGACGAACTAGAAGCAGTAAATGAGTTCGACTCTATTCAAGTTAAGGCACAGCATATTGGTTGTATTAATCAAGTTAAGTCGGCGATCGGTCAGCTTGAGCTATGTGAAAGGTACAGCATCAATTCCAGCTCATTGGTTAGTGTTTTACCCGAAACTGAAAATCCAAATTTTTGCTATTTGGCAGTTCATGAAAACGAGTCCTCAAATCCTGATAATTGGGAAGAGGTTATTTTTGAGGGGCAACAAGTGCAATTCAGTGGTGGCGACCTTGTCATTCGCAAATAGGCCACATATAACAAGATACTACTGAGGATCGCTACGCTCCCGCAGAGCTAAGCGTTTTACATCAATCTAGATACCGAGAATTACAAAATGGAAGAAGTAGAAATACCAGAACTATTAAAGCAGTTTTCAGAAGGCTTAATAGCTAAACAAAGACCATATGTATCAATCAAGGCTACTGCCTTGGATTGCGAGCTAGATAAGGATCCTTTGGGCGTAAAAAGTAGCAAGTTTTTGGGGGTTCCTTTTGTTCCAGAAGGGATGGAGTATCCAACAGATAAAAATGATGACCCGCTAGTCCTAATTGCTCAAATTAATTTTTCCGAATTACCTTCATTGGAGGGGTTCCCAAACGAAGGGATCCTTCAGCTATATTTCAGCACAAAAGAGTGGTGGGATATGTCAGGAGCGGAAAAAATTATTTATATAACGGGCGCTGAGCTAAACGAGCCTCAGCGAAGTGATCTTCCTTCAATAGATAACAATTTGTACGAAGAGCTTCCTGTTTGGAAAATACATAAATTAGAATATGCGAAAGCTATAGATACTGGGAGTAGTGAGGACTGTCAGTTTTCATTTAACTTTGGCGGTAAAGATTATTGGGACTTTGAAGAATCATTAACGGAAGATGACAAAATAATATTTGATGGCTATTTTTCTGGAGAGGGTCATAAGGTCGGTGGGTATGCTGACTTTACGCAGAGCGATCCTCGAGATTACGCAGATGACCAACGGAATGATATACAACTTCTACAAATCGATGTTGATGAAGAAATTATGTTTGGGGATAGTGGTATCGGACATATTTTCATTTCACCAGAACACCTAAAAAATAGAGAATTTGAAAAGTCCTACTTCTATTGGGATTGTTGCTAAAAATGCATAATAAGTTACTTAAAAGGACGCAAAATGCTTGGCTTGCGCTCCTTCCGTCGCTAATTTTAGCCTGGCATTTATACGCCTACTAATTAGGCGTTAGCTGTAAAGGGGGTTATGGTTAATTCATCAAACTTCAGAGATAAAATCATTACTGAAATCTCAATCAAATATGTATGGGATGGTTCACTGCACTCAGCTTTAATATCGGTAAACGATCAAAATGGGAAAGAGCAATCCTTTAGGTTAAATGGATTACTTGAGTTCAGTATTTATGATGATTTTGGCACAATGCAAATATCTCAAGTTAAATTGGTCAACATAGCTGACCAAATATATTTGTCACTAGATCCATTTGAAGAATTAAACGACGTAGCTGATTACGACAAAGACAATATTTGGTTTCAATTTACCAGTATCGAGGTTTGTTAAAAGTACAGCTAGCAAATTACTCAAAATTTAGCTAAATCGTTCAGAGGCAAGCAATGTCAGAACTAGATAGGATTGTTGGTTCAACCTTACTGGGCTTAAAGCAAGAGAACGAATATCTAATTTGTACGTTTAGTTGTGGTGTTGTTTGTGCGTATAACCCTGCAATCGTCACGGGGAAAAATGAATGCTTTATTAATCGGGTAGTCCATTCTATAAACTACAAACAGGGTTTATCGTTTAGCATTATTATGAAAAGTGGCGCGAAAATAGAAATTTCGCTCGTAGATACAGATTATTCTGGGTCTGAGGCGTTTTGCGCAAAATTTAACTGTGGGGTTATCGTAGTTGAGTAAGTCTCTTAACAAGTCAAAGCAACTGCGTGGCTGAACAGGCTAACGCAGCTGCTAAAGGTGTTAACGACCTAACCCAGACCTTGATTTACAAAATGAGAAAACAACCGCTACCATTACTGTGCGCTGGCAAGGTCTATCGTTCACACCTTGCGCCTTTATCGTTTAAAGGCTTGTTGTTGTGCTCATCCTAAGTACGAACAGCGAGCTTAGCCAGTCCTTGGCTTGTTGTTGTGCTCATCCTAAGTACGAACAGCGAGCTTAGCCAGTCCTTGGCTCATTGTTGTTTTCACCCTAAGTACGAACAGCGAGCTTAGCCAATCCTTGGCTGCTTAATTAACTCTTCTGATCTAGCCTATCCTCTGTGCTTTTCAAGGTTTTCGTTTGGTGAGCATTTATCTTTGAAACAATGACTTGTGGTTATTGGAAAGGTTAGAAATTGTTTAGTGAAAGGCGTAGTATTCTATTAAGTTTGAATGTCCGTATAAAGCTCCAGATGGTGTTGTAAATGCTTATTAGTTCTATCCTTTTATCATCATTGGTTTCAGTAACCTCACTACCTGAATCACAATGTACTAATGTGCCAATTGAAGTAACAGGTTCAGCGTTAATCACACTTAAAGAAAATATGAAGGATAAAAGCCTTATACACTTTGATAAGGGTAGGTATCGAACTACTGTTAATAAAGACGATCTTTATAAAGTATTAAGAGAGCGTGCAAAAGAAAACGAGATAATTGAAAAACCTACAGCAATATTAATATCAACTCTTGATAAAGAGTGGGAGAAGAGTAATACACTGAAATATATTGAGATTCAGAACTCTCTTCTTTCTGTAAATGATGAAAGTATTAAAGGCTCAGCTATAGCGGTAGTAGGACTCATGTCTAGCTATTTTGTACTGTTATTAGAAGGAAAAGCCACAGTAACTCTTGATAATGAAGGCGTTTCTGAAATTTCAGTTAAGCGTTATAAAGCTTATGATGAAAGCCTAAAATATAAATATGTATCAGGACATATGTTTTTACATCAGAATAATAAATTCTACGATTTTTGCATGAATGATTTTACTGAAAAATAATTGGGTTCGGGTGGTAGGCCAAGGGATAGGAATTCATAGTGATTAACGATATATATTTATTTTTAAAATCAGAGTATTTGGAAGATATAACAATTTATTTTTTCTTATTCACCATTGTTATGGTTCTTGTTAATGGTACTCGATACGACATAATTTTCATTAAATTTAGAAAGTTAACAAAATCTAATTTTTCAGAATTATTTGAAAAATCTAGAGTGGGTAGTAAATATGAATTACAAAGTGATTCATTTAGTTTTAATCGCTATATACATAAAAGAAATTATTTAGCATCAAATGATGAGGGTTATATTGCTTTAGGAAATAAGGTACGTAAGGCAAGGAATAGGTTTATTTTCAGTTTGTTTTTTTGTTTTCTCATATTTATTTTCATAATAATTTTTTATGGAGACAGCATACGGGACAGTTAAGTAACACTTTTTAGCCACACACCCACCGACGCTCTTTTTAGTTTGTCTTGTAGTTGTTCTAGTCTAAGGGAGACTGTGTGTTCGGGTGGTAGGTCTAAGATGTCTTTTAGGCTCTCTTTTTTAGGTAAGTTTGATTATTTCTAGACTTAACTGTATTAGAGAGTAGTGATGTGTTCCATGTTCGCGCTCCCTGCGTTATATCGTTCAAAGGCTCGTTGTTGTGCTCATCCTAAGTACGAACAGCGAGCTTAGCCAGTCCTTGGCTACTTCATTTACTCTTCTAATCTAGCCTATCCTCTGTGCTTTTCAAGGCTTTCTTTTGGTGAACTTGATTCTTCTTTAAGCCAATGACTTATAGATTTTAGAAGTGTTAGAAATTGAAGATATGAAAACGTTTGGTCATTGCTTTAGTTGGGTTTGTATTCTTGTAGCATCGGAGTTTGAACATCTAGTTGAGTTGAAGGGGCTTTATGAAAGAGCTGTATTGCCATTGCACCAACTTAAAAGACTGCGGCTGCACCTTTATCGTGTTTGCCTTATTTTTCCATTACCTCAATCCACCCCAAAAGGACGTTGAGGATTTGGTAAGGGAATTACTTAAACAACAAGAGCAGCTAAACCTAGGGATGTAGCTTGGTTTTGAGTGTGTGTTCAGTTTTTGATTGCTGCTAGGATGCAGGTTTATATATAGATCAATAGGTTAAAGTTTAAAAACATTGTACTTGCTTTAGAATATAGTGGTTGATAAGCCACTTTATCTAACAAAGTATTTGATGCGTTATGAGCTCGAAAATCGAGCATGTATGTTAAAAAAATCTGTATCAGGAGGTACTATGTCCGTTGAAACAGCATATGAAAAAAGATTTAAAAGGGAGCGACTACGGTTTTCTATTTTTGCGCTTTTAGCAATAATTGCACCGGTAGTGGCTTTAGTTATTCCCATCAGGCCAGAAGAGGTATCTCTGGATAATTGGTTTGCTCGTAGTGGCGCAGCAATGGTTGTACTCGCGCTGTTAGCAGAATCTAATGCGTTTAAAATTTTCAACCTTTTCAACCCATCTGGTATGGTTGAAGTAGGTTTCGATGAGTTTCGTAGAAAATATTGGGGTTGGCCGGCAAGATTAAATAAAACTGCTTTTATATTGGTGGCAGTTGGTACACTAATTTGGGGGTACGGTGATCTGTTGGTATAAAGCCTATAAATGTATTTGCATGGACAGTGACGACTAAATGTTTTTAATTATTGGCAACTGTCTATATAAGCATCTCTTAACGACGTGGATAAATAGCGCACGCTTAATTAAAGTGTTAGTTTTTTAGGGTAAATGATGAATCAAATAGAGTTCAATAAAAAATTAGAAGATCTTAAAAATTCTAGTGCCATTGATATTAGTTTTTTGACAAGTTGGTATGAAGAAACAATTGAACAGCTCTCTTCTTTATCTGAGCAATGTTCACAAATATCTCACCCGCGTTATAGAGGGGACTCTAGAGAAGATGCTTTTATAAGCCTATTAAAAGATATACTTCCTTCTTCTGTAGAAATCTCAAATGGATTTGTAATGAATGAATATTCTACAAAAAGTTATGAACAAGACTGTCTACTTTTAAATAAAGAGTTTACAGCTACCTTTGTTAAAATAAATAAAGCAGTTTACTATCCTATTGAGTCAGTATTGGGGTCAGTTGAAATAAAATCAAAATTAAACTTATCAGAATTAAGGAAAACAGTACTTAATTGTATATCTCTAAAAAAACTATCGTTTCAACATGGTTTGTCTGAAGGTCGATCTGAAAGTGGTGAGCACTCTGAAATAGGGTATTTTATTTTTGCATACGATTCTACATGGAATTTAGAGTCTACTTGCAAAAAACTTAATGATTTACTTAAAGATGTACCTCCTTCATTGCGCCCTAATATGGTCTATGTTTTAAAGAAAGGCTTTTTATTACCTTCTAGTAATGGTGCTTTTCGTATAGGCCCTCAAGGTATGTTCGGTGGTGAGAGTTTTAGCTTCCAAGAGAAAATGGGAACAAAAAATATTCCCAAATCAGATGCACCACCTTTTTTATGGTTTTTATCTAATATGATCGATCATTGTATGAGTAGTATTTCTACAGCGAAAGTACCTTGGTATGGTAAATATATATTTTCACCATTAGCGCTTCAAAGTAATGCAGAAAAGCAAATGGAAGATTCGTCAAAAAAGAACTAACGAGTTGTTTAAAAAGACAAAAATAGTTTTCTTTTGCTTCTTTGCTAATTTTACTCAACAAATTTTTGCCTCTTAACGAGGTGTTAAATACCTAATTAAAAGAGTTTTCTACGGTTAAACAGCAAACCCACAAATGAAGTATTACACACCTTCCATTGACACCCGTACCTACCTAGGTCTACCATTTATGTGCGCTGGCAAAATCCAGCGTCGGGATTGCAACCCCGTTTTACCGTAGCGGCCTAAAACACGCACCGCGTGTTTTTTTGTGGCCGAGATTCGCCTGTAATGGTGGGTCTTTGTTAGGCTAGCCTTGGCTAGGCCGTTCCTACGGGCGGTTGTTGCAACCTAGTTTAGACCTGCCACCCTTTGAGATTGCAACCTCAGTTGGTGGTATTTAACCCTAACCGTAGGAGGCCAATGATGGCTATTCAATCCGAAAACCAAGTAGAACGCTTGAACCCTTCACAATCCCTTTCTATTCAATCTCGCGAAATTAATAATCGCTGTTGCGATAGTGTTAGCGCCAGATAGCTTCATGCTTTTCTCGGTGTTGGTCGATACTTCTCTAATTGGATTAAAGCCCGTATTAAGCAGTATAGGTTTGTAGAAGGACAAGACTATATTTTAACGAATGCCAAAACGGGCATCCGTTCAAACGTTAAAGAAATCAATTACTTTATTACCTTAGACATGGCGAAAGAGTTAGCCATGGTCGAACGGAACGATAAGGGCAGGGAAGCAAGACGTTACTTTATTGAGTGCGAACATAAACTCAGAAGTCACCAAGCCCCAGCCATCGAACACGACACCTCAGATAAAACCCTTCCTTCCATTCAATCTCAATACATCACCCTAGAAGAACGCGCCAAGTACAAACTGCTCAATGGCATCATCAAAAGCATGGAGTTCAAACAAGATACGCTTGTTATCCCCGCGATCGAGATGGCCCACATGGTAAATGCTGTCCGCACCTGCCAAGAGAAGCTCGCCTTCATCGCCCAGCAAGCAACCAGCCCTAACTGGATCGACGAACAAATAGATACCATAAAGACTTATACAAATAGGAACTTGGCGGATTAGGTGAGGTTTGCGTTCGCCTGTTTTGGCGAGCGCAAATGTTCAGGTAAGTTGTTGTTTATAAAGGGTGCCTAATTGAATTATTTATTTTATGGCGTAATATCCAATTAAGCATGTTAAAAGCTAGGCCATGCGACAAATTAAATAATTGATGATGTTAGTTTTTTATAAGCAGGCTGATCTGAATTGCCTAGTTTAGTCAAAGCATGCTGAAATGCTTGTTATCATTTCTGAAATATTTGAGAGTACGATTAATTATTATGGATTTTGTAATATCTGAAGGCTTTATCTCTAGACGTAAAAAACGCATTACCTATTTAACAGTATTTTTAATTTTGCTGCCAGTAGGGTTTGAGTACTTAAGTTCAGAAGAAACGTTTAACTGGAAAGTGTTTGCTATTACTGAAGCTATTGTACTTTTTTTCGGTTGTTTACCACAAGTAAATGATCTAAGAAAAATCATTAAAAACGTTAAGAATCATAACCTTAACGTGAGTTCTAAAGGCTTTTCTTTTGTCGATTATGGCGTAGAAACAATAATAACTTGGGATTTGGTTACTCATGTTGAATTAAAGCGTAAAGGTAATAAATTTAAAAAGTTTTTGGTTGTTACTGAAGATGCAGGAAAAATGGATCTTCTTGATTATAGTGACCTTGAGGGGTTGGCTCTCGAAATAAAAAGACATATCGGCTTAGATCGAGTTAAAGAGCGATAATAAGTTTCTATATATTGTGTCAAAATCGAATTAAATTTATTTTTAAAACTTAACCTTAGCCTCTAACACCACGCCCACTATCTGACATTCGCTGTTGATATCTACCATCTTGTAGTTTGGATTTAGGGGCTTTAGATATTTCTGCCCTGCATCAATAATCAACTTCTTAAAGGTCACTTCATCGGTGGCGTCTAGCTTGGCGACGACTAGGCTTCCATTCTCTGCGGGTACATCAGGATCAACCAAAATCAAATGGCCTTCGGGAATGCTTAGGCCGTTTAGTGATGTCATGCTGTCGCCCACTACTTTTAACCAGAACGCATGCGGCCCTAGGCTTGCTGGCGCTGGTTCCCAATCTGCATCGCCTATTTCGAGTAGGTCGTGTGCTTCTGTCCATTCACCTGCTTGAACATAACTAATGACTGGCACCATTTTGGTGATAACTGGCGCTGGCGCAGGGCTTACGTTGCTGTTTGTCTCGGCTTTCGCTGAACTTGCGATGCCATTTTTTAGCCAGTCTGGGTCACATTGTAGTGCCTTGGCGAGATCCAATATTTTGGTAGTCGTGTTGGATTTGCCCGACAGTAATTTGTGAATCATTACTTGGGAAATATTGGCCCTTTCTGATAACTCGCGTTGAGTCATGCCTAGGTCTTTTAGTCTTGCTCTGATATTGCTCGGTAGTCTATTCATGGGTTTATTCTATAACTTAAGTTAAGATTTGTTTACTAACTAAGGTTAATATTTTCTTGCAAAGTTTATTAACTATGGTTAATAATAAAAATAGTCACATAAAAGGGAGCCACCATGTACAAGACACAGGTAGTCGATTTTTTTAACACTCAGGTGGGTGTTGCTGAGCTTCTTTCGCTCAGCCAAGCCTCTGTTTCTAAGTGGGGTGAGATCATCCCTGAGAAACAAGCGTTACGTTTGGAGAAACTCACAAACGGTGCTTTGAAATATAACCCTGCTTTGTACTCTGCAAGGGAAGCTAATAAGGCTCTTAATTAAGGCACTTGTTAATGCGCTTAATCATTAAGGTAAGCCTACTTAAGGATCATGGACACGTTTTTATAAAAAACGCTAAAACGGAGTAAGGACGATGGATAATTTAGATACCGCTATTCACAACACTTTGCATCAATCTGACATGGACGCTAAGGCCATTTCGAGCGAGATGGGCATTGTGCATCAGGTGCTTGTTAATAAAGCCAACCCCCATACCGATTCACACAAGCTAACTTGCCGCGAGGCGTTGCAGATGCAACTCATCACGGGGAATCATGCGATTCACACGGCGATGACGAATGCACTGAATGTGGCGAGCAAGGCGGCTGATGGTGTGCCTAAGGTGGGCATCCTCGAATCGGTACTGGCTGCCGGAAAAGAGCACGGCGATGTGTTGCGCTCTATCAATGATGCCTTGGCCGATGGCCGTTTTACCCTACGCGAACAAGAGGCGTGCCAGCGCGAGATCACTGAGGCGATCGAAGCACTGACGCAATTGAGAGAGTCTATTCTAACGCACGGCAATTAAGGCTGTGCAAGGTTAAGTACGATGAGTGTTGATAGTCGATACAAGGCTAAGATCAAAAAGCTCTTAGCTTTGGCTCAAAGCGATAACCCACATGAATCTGAGATTGCTAAACGTCAAGCCATGGCTTTGATGAAGAAGCATGAGATTGATGCGGATGAGTTAGATGTTGTTGAGGTGTGTACTCGGTTTATTTCAAGAAAAAAGTTGAAAGATTTTGAAGCTTATTTGGTCGCCGCTGTGATGAAAATATCCGGTGTTTATGGGTTGCAGGATTATGACTTTAAGTTTCGAAATGACCGTGTGCAGTGGCTTACTCGGGTTAATTTTATTGGTTTAGAACGCGATGCAGAATTAGCGGCTTATTCTTTTGATGTGCTTCATCAGCAGATGATGAAAGCACGATTTGAGTTTAAGCGTTTGTATCGGGCTAGTGCTGCTCAGCAGGATCAGTTTTGTACTGGTTGGATTATTTCCGCATGTGAAAAACTCGCGAATGTTTTTGGCGATAGACAAATGCCCGAGGTAGTGACAAAGCATTATGAAAAAGAAGCGAAAGGGCTTAGTGAGGCTAAATCGAGAAAAACACAAAGCATTGATAGTAAAGACTCTGAGATTTGTGCGGGCTTAGGCTTTAAGCAAGGAAAGGATGCTCAATTAAATCAAGCAACGACTAACCAGCAAGAAGTTCAGCTTAGGTTGGGAGGTGGGTTATGAGATTTAATCTCTACCTCAATCAAGTCAAGGTGCTTGAGTGGGGTTTAAACCTTGCTCAGGCTGCTGTGTTTTCTGTGCTTAATGAGGCTAGTAATTGGGCGAATAGTACAGTGTTCGATGGCAATGTTTATTATTGGTTTAGCAAGACTAAGCTGATTGAAGAACTGCCTATGGTAACTGATAAGCCTGATACAGCAGTAAGGCATATGGCAGCACTTGAAAAGGCTGGATTAATTCTTCGCAAGGTGATTGTAGAAAATAATAAGACGTTTGTTTATGTCGCTATAACTGAGAAAGGTAAGCAATGGAATGCTGCTTCACATCCTTGTGAACCAGTTGAATCCGAGGGTCGGAAAAATATCCGACCCTCAGAGAAAAAATCCGCGAGCCCTCGGAAAAATATCCGACCCCCCTCGGATAAATTTCCGACTAATAATATTACTAATAATCCTATTACCAATGATCCTGATATTGATTTGTCCGATTCGGGTGAATCGAACGAGCAAGTTAATCAATCGATTGATCTTTGCTCACCTCCGGCAAACGTTCGAATGACAAATCAAAATTATCTCAAATCACGTTTTGACGAGTTTTATGAGGTTTACGGGAAAAAAGCTAATCGCTCTGGTGCTGAAAAAGCCTTTTCAAAAATTAAGCTGCCTGCTGAAAATCGTGAATTGTTTGTCAGCGCGATTATCGACTGTGCTCGATGCTGGGGGGAGTTGTTTCGAATTGCACCGAGTGACCAGAAAGCTTACCAACCACACCCTGCCAGTTGGATAAACGGCAAGCGTTGGGAGGACGAGGCCTTGCCAACATTGCGGCAAGCTTTCCCTGTTGGAAATGAACCCGTGATGGGAACGTCTCGTGATCAAGTGAACGACTGTTTGACCAATATTCAAGACACGAATTGGTAAGGAGCGAACCATGAAAGACTTGTTTGAAACCTATCCCAGTGCTGCTTCGGCTTATCGTGAGGTTGTCGAAAATTGCCACGACCTAGCCAACTGGCAACCAAGCCACCCAGTCGTATTCGAGACGGGTAAGCGTATTGGAATTAGAGCAATACGAATGCGAGAAAAAGGCGCAGGGGTGTTGAGTTTTAAGCGAGTGTATTCGGAGGTTTGCAATGCCTATTCGCGAGGTGAACGTTTTATCGATACTAAGCCAAAAGCACAAAAACGGGTTGTGGTGAAGCCGCAACAGAGAGCGGAATTTAATGCGATCGCTAATAGTAATTTACACATGCTTCGAGCAGCACTAGGAGAGTAAGAATGCGTTGGTTGAATAAGGACAAACCGAACACTTTGGGGGCGTTAACTTGGTTGATCGCGAATGAATATGTGAATTATTTGTTGTCGAGTACTGAAGATGCTGGCTGGCATGGAATAGGGAACACGGCAAGTATTTGTGATTCGCTCCGTTTGGGCGTTGTGCCTGATTTTGGTGGCCGTGGTGATAAGGGAAATTTAATTATTCGGCAGATGCGTTCTCTCCAAGTTAAAGACAAAGGGTTAGCCTGGTTGTTTGAAGATTTAAGCAAGATGCAGAAATTGTGTTTGCTCACGGCAGTTCTGGTGAATGACCATAAAACCAGCCGAGGCAAGCCTCTCAGTAATGCTCGGATAGCGGCAACTCTGCCAACTTATGCGGCTCAATTAAGGTTAGGACCGGCACACAGTACGATGACGGAAAAGACATTTGCTCGACATGTGAGTGAAGGCAAAAAACGCTTTATTAATAGGGTTGTACTGGAGCTTAAGGTGTTAGCAGAAAAGACAGAGCGCGAGGAGGGCTTGCCATCAAAACAGGGAGCTCCTGTTATTGGTAGCGAGACAGACTCGGAACCGTTGGCATCTTAGTTTATTCGATATTTGGGATTGATCTATTAGGGACTCTTTGAGGGAAACGATATGTTAAAACATCTTGATTTAACGACTTCTGCTTTTTTACATCAGGTACATACTGTTTTGAGCCCTAGCTCGCCAATTAGAAAGCCTGAGTATCTTCGGGGGAGAGCGAAAGCATTGCATGATATTGAGGTGGCCTTATTCGCTAAGGGACGACATGTTTTGATTACGGGTGAGGTAGGTGTAGGCAAGACCTCTTTGGCACAAACTGCAGCGGGTTTGATTCAATCGCCTCAGAACAGTTTTGTGAAAATCTGTTGTGATGAAAGCTCAACCCTTGAGGGTATTGTTAGGTTGGTGTTTAACCTTTCTGTTTTAAAAGTTGGTAATGAACAGTCTCAATATAAAGCCGCTAAACCAGAATTGCCTGATGTGATTAGCCCTTTTAGTGTGGCTGTAGCTTTGAGTAGTTTGATGCATTGGCACTCTGACACGCCTGTTATTGTTCTGGATGGTTTTGAATCTGTTTCTATAGAGCAAAGAAAGTTGTTTGGTTTGATGCTGAAGTTCTTGGGGGACATTAGTACCGGTGTGAAGCTGATTTTTGTCGGTACGGATATGCCTGTGTTTATCGCTAATCAACTTGAGACGATTACTTTGGAGCCTTTGGTTTGGGATGCGAGAGAGAAGATTATTGATACGGCGTTTGATCGGTTTGCTATTAAAGTACCTGAAGATATTTGCTATCAGATTGCTGAGTTAAGTAATGGCTTTCCTTATTACATACATCTGATGTGTGAGCAGCTTTTAGTGGCTGTTTATGATGCTGATGAGCCTTTGAGTGAGGTAAGCCATTCGCTGTATAAGCAGGTTCTCTCATGAATAAAAAAGCACATGCGGTGAATACTCAAAAACATAAAGCAGGTTTAAAACGTATAACGGATACGAGTATTAAAGCGGCTTTAAAAGGGGACAAAGAGTATTTGTATGACACTCGACGGGTTGAGTTTAGGATTAATTCGAAACGTACGGGTGGGACATTCTTTGATGTGGTTTATAAAGGCAAGACAAGGCAACGCACCCGGTTGGCAAAGTGGCCAGCTGTAACGGCGCAGGCTTTGTTTGAAGAATTGCCTGCTATTAGGGCGAATGCATTGGCTGATCGTGAAGCGAGTTTAACGGTTGCTACCTTTAAAACGGGCGGTGATGTGTTGATGTGGTTTATGGAGCATATCGAAACGGATAGAACCTATTCTTCTGCTTATGTTGCGACTGCCTCTAGCTATATTGGTAACCACTTATTAGGCATGTTGTTTGATGTGAAGCTTAATAGCATTACGCAGAACTTGTTGTATCAGGTATTGTATTTGCCTATGCAGTCTCGGTATGCGCTTTCGACAATACAGGGTGTTTTGGGTGTATTAAAAACTGCTTTAGCTAGGGCGAAAACCTTGGGCCTAATTGCGAAGAACCCTGCTGTAAATGTGACGCTAAAAAGCTTTACGACCTCTCGGCCTGATGTGTTACCTGGTAAGTTAAAACCTCATCAACTTAAAACGCTTGTTGGCGCCATAAATAAACAACCTCAACAAAGGAAGGTCTTCTTCCTGCTTCAGCTCCTCCATGGTACGCGCATTGGTGAAACCAGCCTTGCTGAGTACACGCATTTCTCAGTTGATACTTTGGAGTGGTATCTCCCAGAGGAGAATACTAAAGGCAAAAAAGAGCACCGATTACCTATCACCCAGCAAGCCATTGATTTAGTGCAAAGCCTGCCTAAAGTTGGCTCGCACCTCTTCACAAACAAAAGCGGTAAACCCATTACAAAACGAACAATAGGGCGTTGGTATCAAGTCTTGAGTAGTGAGTTAAATCTAAGCTTCACAAGCCATGATATGCGAAAACTCGCTAGAGACTGTTGGCAAGACATGGGAATCGATTGGATTATCGGCGAGATGATACTCAACCACGAAAGAGACGGGTTAGATAAACGGTATATGCATGCTCATAGTAGAGAGCAAATGCGGAAAGCGTTGAGGGAATGGGGTGAGGTTTGTAAGCTTTAATTGATTTACATTTAATCTTAAATAGTAATTTGATTTTTTGACTTAGTGTTGTACTGTTTCAAGCGAGTAAGATTACACAAGGATGTTGTATTGAACTGCCTCAATTAACTTTTGAGGGGTAAAATAGCTGTCTGCTTCCTCATTTACTTAGAAAATATATTATTTAAACAATATTTAATTATGTAAATAAAATAGGGAAATAACATGTCTCAAATTCAATCTTTATACGCACGTCTAGCAACTGATACATCTACTCAAAAGTCACTTTTCACTGGTAAATTTAAAAGTATTAAATCAATACAATTGCAGTTATCCCCAAATGCAGCAGGTACAGCAAACTTTGCCATTTTTGAAAATGGATCTGAAGTGAAAAGCGAAAGAGTTACCGCTGATCAGTCTATTTCTTATGACGCTTCTTCGCCGGATTCTACATTAGAGTTCTATGTTAATTACTATGATGGGACCGATCTCCCTTCAGCTAATGCGTCAATAGCCTTGTAGATTGAAAAAGCTATTCATATTAAAACCACCTTCGGGTGGTTTTTTTGTGCCTGTACGAAGCAGATTACCCGAGAATGCTGGCAAGGCATGGGCATCGATTACCCAACACGCAATAGGCCTAGTGCAAAGCCTGCCAAAGTTGGGGGGCTTACATATTCACTAATCGAGTAGAGAACCCCATCACCACACGTACCATTGGGCGCTGGTATCAAGAAATGAGTAAAAATCAAATTCACCAGCCGCGACATGCGTAAACAGGCGAGAGATTACTGGCAATATATGGGAGTAGATTTGATTGTCGGCGAGATGATACTCAACCACGAAAGATAAGGGTTAGATAAGCGGTATATGCATGTTCATAGTAGAGAGCGAATGCGCAAGGCGTTGAAAGAGTGGGGGGAGGTTGTAGGGTAATGCATAAAATTTCATAAAATAGATTATAGGGATGGTGTATATAAGTGAAGTTGATTTTTTAAATAAAATTAACGAGAAATACAATGGCATAAGGTGAAGAATTCTCTGATTAATCAAAGTTTTTTAGATCACCTAGTTCGAGATTAAAGAGTTAAATATTTATAAAATTTTAAAAAGTAAAACTCTTATGGTTTAAATCGATTAATAGTTTTTTTAAAGTGTTATTAATTAAAAAAACAAACTATAAATTACACGTTTTTTTCTAACTCTTGAAAAAAAATATAAATAACAAGCGCACTGTTAGAAGGGGGGGGATAAAAGAACGAAATTTTTTTGGTGTAGGATATTTCTTACGTATGTTGTCTTTTATGTATTACTTTATATAGGAATGAATCAATCAAGTTATTAATTTAAGTGAGATTTTTTAATAAATGTTTGTAAAGATTATGTCATTTAGGTATTTTGTTATTGATTGTATAAAAATTTATAGCTCTGTCATTTTTTTACAAAATTTGCATTATCTAGGGATGGGTTCGTATGCTGCGTCAATGTTTATCTACATTTTTCGTTATTTTGTTAATGTCTTTTTCAATATCTGTTTCTGCCGCTTGGGGAGAAGGGGATTATATTTTATATGAAGGAGACTATAATGCAGATGGAAAGCAGGATTACATACTATTTTCTCACCAGTTTCTTTTAATTTCTGGTGAAATTAATATTCCTTTTTTTATTGATACTGGTGCTCAGCCAATAGTGCTAACAAAAGAACCTAGTGGAAATTACAGCCTAATCTCACCTGCTGATATTGATATTCTTAAGTCTCTTTGGCAATCGTCACAGCTCACTTTAAGTTCATATACTCTTCATTATGGCGATTTAGATGGTGACTCCGCCGCTGATATTGTCTTACAGCCATCCACTGATTTGTCTAGTTTACATGTTATCAAAACATCTGATTCAAGTGTGGCGAGCTTCTTTATATCTGATCTTGATTATAACTATATTGGTAGTAACACCGTTACTATGACTATTTCCGGAGGCCAGATAGTTACGAATTCAACTCTTTATGGCCAAGCATTTATTACACTTGATTTTGAAAATGTTGATAGTAGCTCATCTAATAATCAAACAGGTAAAGTTATTGGTTTAATAGGCTCTGGTGCTGGTATTGATTACTCTGGGGCAACAAGATATGAAATTCCATTACGATTGCCCGTCGGCATTAATGGATTACAGCCATCTTTATCACTTAGCTATAACAGTTATAGTGGTAATGGTTTATTAGGAGTCGGTTGGGAAATGACTGGGCAACCAGTTATTCGTAGATGCCGCGCAAATAAAGCCGAAGATAATACTGTAGGCGGTATTTCTTTAACAAGCTCGGATAGATTTTGTTTGAATGGACAAAAACTTATCGCCGTAAATGGTGCCTATGGAGCAAATGGCACCCAATATAAAACGGGCATGGATGATTTTGAAAAAATTTATTCTAGAGGTGGCGACGCTGGAGACCCTGATTATTGGGAAGTAATTAGTAAATCAGGTGACCAATATATTTATGGACAAACAGATGATAGTAAATTAGTTGCGAGTACTCAGAGCCAAACTCTTATTTGGTCTATTAGTAGCAGAAAAGATATTGCTAATAATGAAATAAAATATAGCTATAACACCATCGCTTCTACTGGTATTCAGCGACCTAAAAGTATTAGTTATGCTGGAACAACAATTGATTTCAATTTTAGAGGACGTTCAGATTCAACGGTACAGTTTTTAGCCGGTCAGCAAATTACGCGTGATCAGCGTTTATCCAGTATCAATGTAAATAATTCAGCAGTTTCTAAAATTAGTTATAGTTATCAGCTTAGCTATGAAGAGAGTCAAGGTACCAAACGCTCTCAGTTATCAAACGTAAAGCTGTGTGCTGATGAATGCGTTTCACCGCTAAGCTTTACTTACCAAGATGACACCTTGAGTCAATTATCTACAATGATTGATTCAAATGTAAGTAATAGTACCATAGGCCAATATAATGGTTCTTTAAGTACTAATAAGCCTGATTTTTTCTCTTTAGATGCCAATGCAGATGGTTATAGTGACCTTATTAAGGTTCGTGAAACATCTCCTACGCGTTCAGCATCGCTTTATTTAAATGATAAAGCGGGAGGGTACACACATAGTCAGGACTTTGAGCCTAATAACATAGATTCCAGTTATTATGTTTTTGATGTGAATGGTGACGGGATTGAAGATTTCGCTGAAATTAAAAAAGGAACTTCAGATGCTAGCAGCTATTTAACTGCTTGGTTAAGTGATGCAAATGGAAAGCTAGTTAAGCAAATTGATGCAGATCCATTCGGAGATAACAATACAGGTATCGAAAATGGTAAGCGCTATCAGATAATGGATATGAATAGCGATGCATTACCTGATTTAGTCAAAATCTACCAATCGGGATCAACGGCTTTTGCCCAAGCTTGTGTTAATAGTGGCGATGGCACAATTGGGAGCTGTACTACAAGTAATTTAGGGAGCTGGTCTTCAATAGGAGCGAGTGCAACATCAAGGCTAATTCCTATGGATACTAATGGCGATGGTTTGCAAGACTTTGTAGCAATCTACCGCTCTGGTGAAAATGCCTATGTCAATATTTGGTCAAATAACGGTGACTTGAGTTTTAATAAGGTACTTAGTGGTAAATCATTTGGTGCTTGGAGTAGTAGTGTTGATAAAACACCAAACTTTATTAGTTTAGACACCAATGCAGATGGCCTAATTGATATTGTCAAAGTTAAAGAAAGTAGTGGTAGAACTTATATTGAATCTTGGCTAAATACAGATCTCAATAATTTTACAACTGGTATCACCCAACAAATAGCCACAAATTGGGTAGCTGCAAATTCAGTTTCACCAACAAGTTTCCAAGTTATAGATGTTAACTTTGATGGCGCTAGAGATCTAATTCATATTTACAGAACCGGAGATTACTCATCTTCCGTAAGTTGGATTAATAACGGTCAAGCAGGCTTTGATGAAGGTAATCATAAACAGCTGAGCCGAAACTATTATGATACAAGTTTAGGTCGTAACTACCTTAGTATGGATGTTAATGCCGATGGAACAGATGATTTAGTTGAAATTTATCAAGCGTCCGCATCTAACTCTGCAACTGCAAATGTGGCAAGTTGGATTGTATCTGGTAGTCCTTATCAAGATAAATTAGTTCAAGTAGATAATGTTTATGGCATCGTAAATAAATTTAATTATGGCTTAAGCTCTGATAGATCAATTTATAATTTGGATACAAATAATTGGCCTACTGGTAAGGTTCAAAATGTTGTTGGTAGCTATCCAATAGCTTTTTCTATTGAAACTGATAATGGTTCAGGTGGATTCGATACAATTGCGTATCGATATTATGATCAAAAAGTCCAAACACAAGGTTTAGGTAATCTTGGTTATGCTAAGGTTCAAAAATTTGACTTAGCACAAGATACTGTCATCGTAAATCACTACTCACATGATTGGTTCGGTCGGCTAAATGCATCTTTATTAAAACAGGAAACCTGTATTATACCTTCTGATTTTAATGTGAACAGTTATGTAGGTAACGACTATTGTTCTGATTTTTCTGAAGGGTTATTAGAGAGAGAGAGACATGAGTGGACGTCTAATTACATTACTGGCGAATCAACAGTAACGAGTTCGTGTACATCTGGTAATTGTAATCAAGTAGAGCCAGGTTTAGTTAGCTTTTCATTAACCAAGTCAGCGAGTTTGTACGAAAGCTTTGGTACTAGCCAAGAATTAATCAAGGCAAAAAGCTCGGTGTACGTTTATGATAATCATGCAAATGTTACTAGTGTAGAGACTCAATCAGGCACCTCTGTTGCTGCATCTGGTTTAGGTTTATCTAGTATTGATGTTACTGAAACTAATAATTACGAGTACGATTCAGCATTATCAACTCAGGGGATATGGGTAACTAGCCGTACCATTAAGAGTGTATCTGGTGCTTCAATACAAACAAGCTCCAATGTTACTGCATATGAGTACTCAGCCAGTGGATTATTAGTTCAGAAGATAAATAACCCCGGTAGTGATGGTGAAGTTACAACATCTTATAGTGAGTTCGATCGTGGATTACCGCGTTCTGTTATTACAAGCTGGCGTGACAATGAAGCTAATGCAAGTTTATCTTCGACTCAAGCTATAAACACTTATGAATATGATGTTAATGGAGCGGTGAGTTCCAGTTGGAATGCATTAGGACATAAAGAGAGCTTTCAAAAACACCCTGTTTATTCTGTTGTTGAGTCTTATACAAATGTAAATGGTCAAACGACGACAACTAGCTTGGATGTATTAGGCCGTAAATTAAGTGTTGTTAGCCCACAGTCTAGTGAAACATACGAGTACGCTGCTTGTTCTGGAAATTGTGCAGCTAATGAAACAAGTTATGTCTTAACTACAACCTCTGAAGCTCCATCAAAACGTTCTTACTTTGACTCTATAGGCCGAACTTTAAGAACTAGTAAGCAAATAATGGGAGGAGCTTACTCATATATTTCATCTAGTTATAACTCAAAAGGACAATTAGCTTCTGTTTCTGAACCTTACCTAATTTCCCCTAGCCACTTTTCTCGATATACCTATGATGCTAGAGGTCGAAATACAAAAATAGATCTACCTGCTGTAGGGCGTTATAGCGAATTTTCTTTTATTGGTTTGAAGCAAGTTAGTACTGATTATTTTGATGGTAAATCTCAACAAGCAATAAGCGAGCATAATGCTTTTGGAATGACTAAATATAATATTGATAATCTAGGGAATAGAATAGATTATCAATATAATGGCCGAGGCCAGTTAATTAAATCAACTGACATGGACGCTAACGAAACGTATATTAATTATGACGTTAATGGCACACGGACACAGTTAATTGATTTAGATAAAGGGAACTGGACGTTTGTTAATAATGTGTTTGGTCAAGTTACTAAAGAAATTGATGGTAATGGCCAAATTACAACGTTTACTTATGACTTATTGGGGCGAATGCTATCTCGCGTTAATTTGGAGGGGGCAAGCTACTGGCAATATGATCAAGCGAGTAATGGCATTGGTTTTGTAAATCAAGTTGTCCAAGGTAGTTATACAGAAAACTATAGTTATGATGGCTTTAGTAACCTTGTTAGTAAAAAAGTGGTATTCGGCGATGGTAATACTGCAGAACTTAATTGGCATTACGTTAAAGGCAAGTTAGATACTTTAACTTATCCTGGTGGTTATACAGTCAAACAAACTTATGACTCTACTGGGTATTTGCGAAATATTCATAGAGCTGATGATGTTAATGACGTGCACTGGCAAGCAACTAGTATGGATGCTAGAGGTAAACTAACTGCCTACGAACTAGATGGTGGTTTAAAAACTTATCGTGAGTATGATGCTGCAACAGGTTTTGTTAAATCTATAGAAAGTGCTTGGGGTGGTATTGCAACTGCACAAAAATCTACTTATCAATTTGATGGTCTTGGTAATCTTACTTATCGAGACGATCAAATTTTTATGGACTCATCGACTAGTATATCAAACCAAGATCAAGGGCAAACATTCACTTATGATGCATTAAATCGCTTAAATTCATGGACTACTCGCAGTTTTGATGGCCTTGGTACAAGTGGTGAAATTAAATCAATGGCCTATATGGATAACGGCAATATTCTTACTAAAGCTGATGTTGGAAACTATCAATATCAGCAACAAGGTAGTTGTGGTTTACCATCAGGCCCTCATGCTGTCTCTTTCATAGAAGGAAAAGGGCAATTTTGCTATGACGCCAATGGCAATCTTCTAAACGGTGATGGTAGAAACTTTACTTACACTTCTTTTGGTAAGCCTCAAAAAATTACTAAATCAGGTACTCAAACAGAACTCTTCTATGGGCCAAACTTTAAACGTTATAAACGTATAGATACGATTGGAAGTGAAAAACAAAGTACTTGGTATTTAGATGGCTTATACGAAAAAGTAGAAGATAAAGATGGCAAGTTTGTTGAGCGTTTCTATTTAGGTAGCTTTGGTCTTATTGAGCGTAGTGAAAGTGCTGTAGCTGGCTTATTTTTAGAACAAACACGCTACTTCTTAAAAGACCACCTTGGGTCGGTATTAGCTATTGCGGAAGGTGGCAGCATGCGCCTATTAGAGCAGTTCCATTATGATGCTTGGGGGAAGCGTGAATATGTTAAAGTTGCTGGGGATCAAAACCCTTGGGATGCATTTGGAATATCAGGGCGTTTAGGTTACACAGGCCATGAAATGCTAGATGCCGTTGGTCTTATACATATGAATGGTCGAGTATATGATCCCGAACTTGGACGATTCGTGAGTGCAGACCCATTTATACAAGATCCGAATAACAGTCAATCTTTTAATCGCTATACCTATGTATATAACAACCCATTAGCTTTTACAGACCCGAATGGCTATTGGTCTTTAAGTAAAAGTTGGAAGAAGATTAAAAAAGCGGTTAAAAGTCTTGGTAAAAGCACGGAGAACATTCTTTCAAAAGCTTATACAGAGATTAAGAACTTTGGAACCAAAGAGAATTTATTAACTATCGGAGCTTTGTATCTTGATAGTATCGGTTGTTCAGGGTATTGCTCTGCAGCATTATCTGCAGGACGTACCATTGATAATGGAGGTGGTTGGGAGTCTGCAGTTAAGGCTGGAGTATTCAGCTATGTTACTTATCAAATGAATACAGGTTTTAGTCAGAATAGAGTTACTTTTAGTAATATAGGCTCCCGAGCAGCGATCCGAGGAGGTGTTAATGGTAGTTACGCTACCTTGCAAGGTGGAAAGTTTAAAGATGGCTTTGAGTCTGGCTTTAAAGCTCAATTTTCAAGTGACGCTATTACTTTTTACATACAAGCGCAGAACGATCTAGATGGGTCTGAACCCACGATGCTTCCTGGTACGAAAGGTAGAGACGCAGGGAAAATTAGCTCGCCATATCATATTAGAGATACTGGATATAATAATATAGGCATTCAGTGGGGATCAGGTGATCCATTGGGTATTTTGGAGGGGTGGACAAAAGAAGGTAGTACCTTAATGAAAGGGCTAAACCTAGTTCCTGGTATGAATTATATGTCTGCTTTTCATGATACTTGGGCTGGTAATTGGAATATGGGGTCGTGGGGTAGTTCAATTCATTCAAGCATTGGTCCAGGTTTTGTAGCTGGGAGTATTATTCCTGCTATGGGAGTTAACTACGCCGTTTTTCGTAAGCAAAGAGAAAGCACTGACTATTTAAACTCTTTGTAAAATCTAATACAGAATAGAATTAATTTTTCTATTCTGTATTAAATTGAAAATATTAATTATCTATAATCAGGGAATTTTATGACTAAATTTATGAAGTATTTATGTATCGTAGTAGTTTCTTTTTGGGCAAACTTTGCATCGGCTGCTTTTTATTATGATCTTACTATTAAAAATATTGAGATGTTTCCAAACCCACCAAATAGCTCACACGGCTATACCGTACATTTGACGTCTGACTTACCTGGTACTGGCTGTGCTAATCCAAGTATTTTTATTGTCCAAGGTGGTAGCTTTCATGATGAAACATTAAGTGTTTTGTTAGCAGCAATGATGGGTAACAAAAAAATATATGTAAGAATATCTAGTTGTACAGATAGACCTGTAGCAGATCGAGTTGGTATATCTAATTAAAATATTTTTATATAATAATCTTAGGGATGAGAAAAATTTAATGAATAAGTATATTTTTTTAATTTTAATTCTATTTGGTTTTAGTAATTTAAGCTTTGCTAAACAGGTTATTGACGCCACTGTGATATCAGTTTATACCCATGATTGCTGTGGCCGAGGCCCTTATACTGCTGTTAGGTTGAAGGGTGGAACTTATAGTGGCGGAGGTGTTTGTGATTCTAGATATAATGATTATTTTGCTATTGAAACAACGCATCCTAACCATGATGCGTTTATTTCTATTGCTTTAAGCGCTAATGCAACAGGAAAGAAAGTATATGTTTACGGTAATCGTGGTGGCTGCATTGGGCCATTTAACCGAGCCGATGGTATAGCTATTAATAACGAATAGTTATAATAAAGTATTATTAGGGTTAATTATAAAACTTAATAAAATTAGTTTACTAGTTGTATTAATTTCGTCTCCTTTATTCGCTTGGACAAGTAAAGGTGAAGTGACTGAAGTTATCTCCCATAATGGACTTCATATAATCAATATAACTATTACAGATAGTCCATGTTCTAAAAAGTTCTATTGGCCTAAATCTGACTCTGATGCAAATGTTTAAGTTTTTTCTCAAAATTTATAATGAATAGACGAACTTTGCTAGTTTAGCTGTCGTTTAAATTAAGGTTCCTCAACATAGATTATTTGTATCAATGTAAGATTTTTTAAAATTCAGTTTATAAAATATCAAACCACCTTCGGGTGGTTTTTTTTGTTCAAAAATAGTCTGAACAGATTTTATCTTTATGCTCTCTACCGCCACCATACCGCCATCAACTTTTAAATAAACTCCCCGCAGCCCAATAAAATCAACCGCCCAAACCAATTATGTCTTTTTCATAAGAAGAGAACGTCATTTGCTTAAAACGGGCTTATCGGGTTGAAGTGCTATTTTATTAGAGATAGTTTTAATTCAGGCTGCCATACATTCGGGCAGCAATTTTTGTATTAGCCCACTGATTTGTGGGCTTTTTTCGTTCTAAATCTCATGTTTTTAGAGGGAGGTGATGTGCTCGTGGTGCATTGTAGAGGGGGCATGGGACTAATAGATGAGAGTACGTTATCAAGGTGGTGGTAGTTGAATAGCATCTGTGGATTCATTATTTATGAGCTAACTAAGCATCAAAAGCTTAGCTATCGATGAGCTTACAGTAGGCTTTTGTACTGCTTGATCTATCAAAATAGGAGGTGAAATCGATGAATTGTACTGCACTTATCCAGACGAAAAATAAAATGTTAGTAATCACTATAAAAAAGGTAAATATCGTACCAAAAATAGAAAAAGGTACTCCCAATAGGGGCCTATTTTCTGCGGGTTTTACACTCGCGGGGTCAGAGAAATTTTGAAAAATACAGCTCGTATTACCCCTTCCCCTCTCAAAGACACTTTTTTCTTATTTATCAGCGCTTTAACTTTTTTGATTTTTTCGTGAAAAACTAAAATATTTTTAATTTTCGTGTGTAACTAGAAAGTGACAATATGAAGTAGGCGGTTTTAATTTGTGAATTTAAGTTGCTGATAGTTATGTGAAAATCTTGAATAAGCCAAAAAATAAAAAAATAGAAATTTCACAAAATTATTGAATTTTGACTGAGGGGTAATACGAGGGGAAGCAGTAGAAATACGTAAGGAGGTAAAACGGTTTAGACTTAAAAAAATAGAACGAAAAATAAAACCTATTAAGTGCTTTAAATTATAAGGTTTAAGTGGTAGTTAACATCGTACTTTTTTAAATGGGATTCGGGTTAGAGAAAATAGATTCTTGCTATTGTAATTCTTGATTTTTGCTTTGATGTTTTCGGAAGCTTAAGAGCATTTTTAGCACCTTTCAGACATTAGAGAAGGCTTTAATGAAAGTATTAAATTTCTTTTGTATTAACTTTGGGTTTTAAAAAAAGATTTTTTATGTATACTGCCTCAGTTTTTATTTGGTGGCTAGTTTTTAGACAAAACCGTCTTAGCCAAAACCAACTATTTTTATTATTTCAGGGATTAAAGAATGAAAAGAATTTTTTTCACAATTTTAATGATGGGGCTTTTTTCAAGTGCTGCAAAAGCATTAACTTTAGTAGAAGCAACTAATACGACTATTACAAAACTAACCGTTTATTCAGAAGTTGACAGCGGTACTGTTCTGATACAAGTAAGTACACCTCCAGTTGGGTGTGATAATGGCTTCTGGTTAAGTGGAACCGCAGCGGGCGTGAAGCATACCATATCA
>NZ_JXYC01000034.1:0-6818 GCF_000967665.1 Marinomonas sp. S3726
TTGGGTTATCTGAACTTATGATGCTAGGTTTATGACGTCTGGTTAACACTTTGATCGTGCCTTTTGGCTGGGTTTTCGCCTTTGAATCAAGTAACGCTAGCGGGTTGTTTGCCTGTTGTGCGCATACGGTATATTCACTAAAAAGATTGCGACTACTAAATGTACCAGACGCACTTTTTATATTTTTACCAAGTTCAAGCGCCACTTCAGACAAGCTTGAACCCGCGCGAGTAATGACTAGGTTTCCGTTTTCATCTGAGACAAGTAATACAGCCTTGATTCTTGCTAGCTCTTCTAAAAATTCCCAAATGGGCTGTCCAAGGTCTAGCATGTGGTCAGCTTTCATCGGCTCGTTGGCTGCACTTGATGCAGAGGGATCGACAATCACATCAATACCAAACGGCAAGCAACAAGCACTTGCAATTTGCCTTAAGCGCATGCCTGCTTTAAATTGCTTACCTTCTGTCGTGCTAGCAATTAAATCAGATACCTTACTCCTACCTACCACATTCAATGTATGAGTTTTAGCGTTGTAAGAAGGGTTTACATCATCGATATAGCCAGAGGTGATCTTTTCTTTATTGATAAATATCTCAACTGCTTGATCTGTCTTTATTGTTCGAGCAGACGTTTGAGATGCTTCTTCAAAACTATCGGTTAGCGTTAAATTAAATGAATGAGCACCGCGTTCAATTGAGCGGGCTATAGTGGCCTCAGTCCAATAGGAATGAATCTTTCCATCAATATGAAGGTAAAGTAAATCACTCATGACAGCACCTCCAGTTCAACACCTGCAGGCATAAACACAGGGTTAGTTATGCTATTACGGTTGACCAGCTCAGCTTCTCTATTTGCGTCACCATAAAGGTTATATGCCATGACTAACGCGGGGACGCTTTGATTCAATGTTGTCGTATTTGATGTGGCCAGATTTGGCTCAATGTCAGCAATATATTTAACAAGGCTCGCTTGCAAATCAGCCCACGCAAAATACGCTTCATCCGTCGCACCCGCATCAATCAATAAATCAACGGTAGTGAGCAACTTATCTCGTGTAATTTGTGCTTCAGCTAAGGTAACAAAAGCGTTATCACTTGAAGAGGTAGAGGTACTGGAAGCTGACTGTATCGTCACAATGCTATTGGTAGCCGCAACGGTTGCCGCCGATACAATCAAAGTATTTAGAGCTGCATTATTGATTGCCTCTTGCGCTCTATTAACTGAAAAAGAAGTATCAATATCTGCGGCTAAATCATCACCGAATCCTGCTAATAAATGGTCATACGCTTTAAACGCGACTTTAATATCGTTAATCGCGCCGAACGCAGATGCGGCAACGCTGACCAATGACGAAACTAAATTTGCAGGTTGTAATATTAAGCTGGCTACCTCGTTTCCGAAGTCATCAACAATCGCTGCAACCGTGTCGATCGGTTCAAGGTACCCAGCAATTTGACCATTAATTGCCCTGATACTATCTACAAATCCGTCTAGCTTTTCTAAGGCTGATTCTTCAACAAAAGCGGCTGTATCATCGACGGTAAAGGAAGTAACAAAGCTGTTTTCAATAGCTATATTCACTGCTGCTGAAGCGTCAGTGAGCTGCTTCGCTTTATTAGACGTTGAAGTAGGCGGGGTGAGCTTTCCGGCCCTAATGTATTGAATCGTGAGTGCGCAATACCCACCGCGACGTGTTGTTATTGACCAGTCAAAATCTTGAACTTGAATATTGAGCGTGCCTAAGTAAGGGTGAACAAGCTTACCTGATCCAGGTTTTTTCAAAGCGGCCATAAGCTTGTCACGCTCTAAATCATAATCTGCACCCACTAAATAAACGGTTAATCGTTCAGTTTCCGCTTTAAGTCCTAGGTCTTCAGCATGGTATTTTTCTTGTTGTGGGTACTCATGCAAAGCAACACGACGACCACCTGAGCCTCCCGCTCCATCAACACTAAATTCTACACCGCGGAAACTTCCTACTCGTAAACGGTCACGCCAGCTCATTATAAGGCCCCCATACTTGAACCAGCGATATCTAAATCAATGTGGTTAGAGCGTACCGACGTCACTTTTGTATGACCGTCTTCAACCGTGATTTTTAGCTCGGCTTTAGGGTTTTCAACTTTTGATGCTTTAAGGTTTTGTTCCTGGTCTTTTTTATCTTCAGCAAACAAGCTTGAGATCTGCTCAGCAACGCTGGTACTTACAGACTCCCCAGCAAAATAACCGCCTAAACTACCGAGTAGGCCACCAACAACCGCGCCCACAGTTGTTCCAACTAGGGGAACAACTGAGCCTACCGCGGCACCGACTGCAACACCGCCCCAACCACCAAGGGCCGAGCCGCCTACGCCGCCCGCAATACCTGCGGTATCAACGACTTTTTCTTTGGTGCTAGCGTCACTCGATAATGTGTCATATAAAGCGTAACCACCGCTAGCAAAGGCGAGAGGTGCGCCGCCAAATTTGCCCGCTTTTTTAAATAGTTTTGATGCTTTTGATTCCGCCTCTATTACCGAATTTATTGAGCTTAAATTTGGAAGACTCGCTTGCTTTCTATTTCTTTTTGAGCCTTTTGGGCTGATTAACTTATCCATTGTTAATGGCGCCGAGGACGGCATATTAACCACATAAACGGGAGTAACCCCTGCGGCTGCTTCCAAAGCTTTACCAGTTGCGACACCACTTGCAACATTGCCAAATTTACCTAGCATTTTTTTTGCTAAAGGGCCGCCGTATTTATACGCTCCCATTCCAGCTAAAGCAGCAGCGCCACCTCCAACTATCAAATCAGTACCATCAAGCCCAAATCCACCACGCTCTTCAGTATCAAGTAACTTCTTAACACCGGCATTAATACCTTTATTAAAAGGAGATACAAAGCTATCAGCGGCCTCGGTTAAAGCTCCTTTTAGTCGGGACACTTGATCTATTGAGTTATCAATTGCATCACTGAGTCCATATGCAATTGTTCCCTTCGCGGAGGCAATGTTGAAAGTTTTCTGACGAGCGCCTTGAATAGCGCCATCACTTAAAAGCGCTTTAATGCCTTTTTGAGTGTCTAAATCAGTTTCACCAAATCCAAATGAAATAACGGCACTACGTTGAAGGTCTGTATTTTGTTTGAGATAGACTTTTGATACGTCTTCTAAAACTTTAAAAGGATCTCGCCTTGCACCACCGTCATCAAATAAAGGAATGCCTAGCCTTTTAGTAAGGTTGTCCCCATATTTTTTGTTAGTAAATATGCGCAATGTGCTATCTGCTAACGTTGCTAATTGCTCAGGTTGTGTTTCTATTAGTGAGAGCTGCTCTACAAATCCAAATGCTTGTTCAAAAGATAGACCTGCTTGTTTTGCGTTTGGGCCAATACGTGAAAATATACTAGAAATGTCCTCTAGCTCTGCTTTACCTTCTCTACCTGCGGTTGTCATTTTATCGAGCAGTTCCACTGCTACGCCTGGTTTTGATAAATCAAAACCATAGATTTCACTACTTACACCCAACGCACTAGCTAAAATTTCCGGATTTGCGCCTGTAACAGCAGAGGCAGGCGCAATAGCTTGAATCCCCCCTATACTTTGCTTCCAACTAAGTCCTCCTTGAACCAATGTGTCCATTGCTTTCTGAGAGCTATCAGTAGCTACACCGTATTGACTTTTAAGAGCAAATAATTCTTTTTTTAGCTCTCGTGTTTTATCCCTAGCAACCCCAGCAGTTTGAGTGATACGGGTCAGATCTTTTTCCATCTGACCTGAGCGCTTACTCTGATTAATCAAAGCCCACGTACTACCGACAGCAAGTAGTTCTTGTTTAAAACCTCCAAGAAAATTACCCGTCGCGTTTCTAAACGTGTTTTTTAGGCTTTTTAATTCACGGTTTGATTTACGAGTAAAGCGCTCTACGTCCTGAGTTGAGTTACGAAGGCCGTTACTAAACTGATTGTTTTGTAGCTGTAAAATTAAGCTAGTTGTTAGATCATTCACGGGTTAGTAACTCCAAATAATAACTAAACTCATCAACGGGAAGCGCTCTTATTGTTTCTCTAGACCAGTGAAATTTAAGTGCAATTAGAGACGTCGCTTGCCAGTATTTTTGCTTTATTAAACGGTCTCTTCCGTTTCGCTTTCGCTTGAGGCTTTGCTCAACTTTCCCTGCGCTTTTCTCAGCTCAGTAAAGTCTTGTGGTGATAGCTTTCTTATATGTTCAATCCCAAATGGGCCTGTAAAGTCACCAACCCTAACAAGTTGTCGAGCGATTAAAGCACCGTTAAAAGCAAGCTGATTTTCGACACCACCTGATTCAATTTCAGCATCGAAAAGCTCCCCTGCGGTTTCAACTTCGCGCATTTCGTAGTCGGTTTGTTTTTTACCTTCAAAAAGGATTCCGTTAGTTAATTTACCTTTGATATTTCCCATTATTACTTGCCTCTATATTTAATTTAATTAGCTTACTGGGTCGGCTGAAATACCTTCCATTTTGCAACTATATTCCCCACCTGAAAGTGTCGGGGGCTCGCTCATCCAAGCACTAGATATCATCCAAGACTGACCGTTATCGTCTTGAATCGAGACGTTAACATCAGTCAAGTTTCTTAACTGATTTAGGTCTACGCCCGCTGTGTTTGCGATTTTATATTCACAAGATGGCGCAACGGGTTCTTCTGAAAAACCTGCCGGGCCAAGATCGGCCATTACAGCGTCACGCTTTTGACCGCCGGGGTTAAAACTTGCGCCGGGTAAAGAGTTAACTCTGCCTATACCAGGTATATCGAAATACAATTTTTTTGCGACTCTAGCCATGTGCTTTCTCCTAAATTTAAAACGCTTGAATATCTAAATAATGAATTGCTGTTTACCAGCGGTAATTCGAAGTTGATTAACTAAGTTTGGTGTATCACGCCAGTTCAAACGGTTAGCATCATCAGCGTCGCGCTCAACAATTAAGTTCGCTTCATAAGACTCGTAATCTTCCACCCAACCTTTTTTCTCCATCTCTCTATAAAGAGAAAGCAGCTCACCACGGATGATTTTTGGAGTAACGATCGCTTGGCCCGCTCCGTACTGCGTGCCATCACTGGCCAGTTTGTGACGTGGGTATTTCTGAGCCACCATAAGCCTTTGTTCATATCGAATACGCTCTAAGGTTTCTGGCGTACAAATATCTAAATAACTGGCATCACTTAAACCGCTAGCATTGGTTTGGTACATAGTGATTTGACGTTCAATGCGACAAGTACCGTCATCACCGACCGTGAAAGTTGAAATGCCATCGAATAAAAGAAGGTTGCGCTCGGTTTGGCCCCAACGCTCATGGCGGCTAGGCGCTAACATACCTTTTAGCACTAATGTTTGGAGTGGTCTTGCCGGGTCTATTGACAAAGACTTAGCTGCTACCGCTGCGTTAATCGCAGACAGCAAATAAGGCGGTGTTGGGCTTGCTCCCGTCCCCATACAAGATATATGTGGATTGTTTCTAGCCGAGCCGAATGTACCGCTTTGACCGTGTGTACCAGAAAAAGCAATAAAAGCACGACAACCGATTTGGGCCATTGGCCCAAAACGTTCGCCTAATTCAGTTTCAAGCTGAACAAGATTAAATGTATCTGTATAAGGGCAAACCAACCAGTTAAACCATTCGTCGCCCATTGCATCAAGCGCGGGTGACATATCAGGGTTACCTGTCCCACCGACAAAATCAGCAAATGTTAAAGTAACGCCGTCAGGTAACTTTTCATCATAATAATTTGCTTGCAGTTTTAGCCCGTTAAACACTTCACCTTTATGGCGAGATTTTACTCTAACAACTGCGTTTTCAAGCTCAGCAATAAAAGGCAAAGAAGTGTTTGCATTTATGCTAGCCGCAATCGAGGCCGCGATAGTATTTACATCATCCCCTGCGCTTACTCCTGCTCTAACCAGATTATTTCCAATATAAAGCGAAAGAGTTCCCGAGCCTGTTGCTGCGGTTTCGACTGTAAAAGCACCCGCTGAAACCGCTCCCTCGTTATCATCAGATAACGCTATCGCCCAAACTTCGGTATCGGCATTTGCGTTTAAAAATGCTTCACATTGACCAGCAAGCATAGCTCCTTGCCCAAAGAAAACCGCACCTTGTTTAGGGTCAGTGACTCTAATCGGTGTATTGACTGCCTGAATACCTGAATCTAACTTTTGTCCAATTATAACAACCTTAAACATTGTCGAAGACGCGCCAGCAAGCTCATTATTAAACTCGACGTAAGTTCCGGGGTTTCGTAATGTCGATGGTATATTGTCAAATGAAATACTCATTTATTTGTCCCCCTGAGTTTCAATTTTTTTGGCTGCTGCTTTAGCGGCTTTTTTATCTTCCACTAAAAGCAAATCACCATCTTTTAGCCTGCGACGGTAATAGCTATTTAAAATAACCAGCTCACCATCTGGGTTTAGTATCTGCCCGTTTTGCTTACGAACTTGCATACCTTCAAGCGGTTTTATTCTTACTTTATTTACGTCTTGCATAGGGTTCTCCTATTCTGTCAATTCGGTATCAGCGCTCATTAAAACGTCACTGCTTTCATTTAAAGTGTCTGAATGAAAGTGTTTAAATTCGTCTAACGTAGAAGCGTCTATCTGATTAAAAGGGTGCATTAGCAATTCGAAACTCATTTCATAACAACAGACACCTTGTTGCGCTTCTGCAAAACTAAAAAGGTTCTTAACCCGCTTAAACTTCAAGCCGTCAACTTGCCCAAGATCGAGCCCGTTTAGGGCGACGATAAGCTGCTCTGTCATTTGGTAGATTCCGACTTCTTGCTTGCCTTGTAGCGCTTTTGC
>NZ_JXYC01000035.1:0-6855 GCF_000967665.1 Marinomonas sp. S3726
TTGGGTTATCTGAACTTATGACGCTAGGTTTATGACGGCTGGTTAACACTTTAATCGTGCCTTTGGGCTGAGTTTTCGCCTTTGTATCAAGCAACGCTAGCGGGTTGTTTGCCTGTTGTGCGCATACGGTATATTCACTAAAAAGATTGCGACTACTAAATGTACCAGACGCACTTTTTATATTTTTACCAAGTTCAAGTGCCACGTCAGACAAGCTTGAACCCGCGCGAGTAATGACTAAGTTTCCGTTTTCATCTGAGACAAGCAATACGGCCTTGATTCGTGCTAGCTCTTCTAAAAATTCCCAAATGGGCTGTCCAAGGTCTAGCATGTGGTCGGCTTTCATCGGCTCGTTGGCTGCACTTGATGCAGAGGGATCGACAATCACATCAATACCAAACGGCAAGCAGCAAGCACTTGCAATTTGCCTTAAGCGCATGCCTACTTTAAATTGCTTACCTTCTGTCGTGCTAGCAATTAAATCAGATACCTTACTCCTACCTACCACGTTCAATGTGTGAGTTTTAGCGTTGTAAGAAGGGTTTACATCATCGATATAGCCGGAGGTTATCTTTTCATTATTGATAAATATCTCAACGGCTTGATCTGTTTTTATTGTTCGAGCAGACGTTTGAGATGCTTCTTCAAAACTATCTGTTAGCGTTAAATTAAATGAATGAGCACCGCGCTCAATTGAGCGGGCTATAGTGGCCTCTGTCCAATAGGAGTGAACCTTTCCGTCCACATGAAGGTAAAGCAAATCACTCATGACAGTACCTCCAGTTCAACACCTGCGGGCATAAACACGGGGTTAGCTATGCTATTACGGTTGACCAGTTCAGCTTCTCTATTTGCATCACCGTAAAGGTTATATGCCATAACTAACGCGGGGACGCTTTGATTCAATGTTGTCGTATTTGATGTGGCCAGATTTGGCTCAATGTCAGCAATATATTTAACAAGGCTTGCTTGTAAATCCGCCCACGCAAAATACGCTTCATCCGTCGCGCCCGCATCAATCAATGAATCAACGGTAGTGAGCAACTTATCTCGTGTACTTTGAGCTTCAGCTAAGGTAATAAAAGCGTTATCACTTGAAGAGGTAGAGGCGCTGGAAGCGGATTGTATCGTCACAATGCTATTAGTAGCCGCAACGGTTGCTGCCGAAACGATTAAAGTATTAATCGCCGCATTATTAATTGCTTCTTGCGCTCTGTTAACCGAAAAAGAACTATCAATATCTGCGGCTAAATCATCACCGAATCCTGCTAATAAATGGTCATACGCTTTAAACGCGACTTTAATATCGTTAATCGCGCCGAACGCAGATGCGGCAACACTGACCAATGACGAAACTAAATTTGCAGGTTGTAATATTAAGCTGGCTATCTCGTTTCCGAAATCATCAACAATCGCTGCAACCGTGTCGATCGGTTCAAGGTACCCAGCAATTTGACCGTTAATTGCCCTGATGCTATCAACAAATCCATCCAGTTTTTCTAATGCTGATTCTTCAACAAACGCGGCGGTATCATCGACAGTAAAGGAAGAAACAAAGCTGTTTTCAATAGCCGTATTAACCGCTACTGAAGCGTCGGTGAGCTGCTTCGCTTTATTAGACGTTGAAGTGGGCGGTGTGATTTTTCCGGCCCTAATGTATTGAATCGTGAATTCACAATACCCACCGCGACGTGTTGTTATTGACCAGTCAAAATCTTGAACTTGAATATTGAGGGTGCCTAAATAAGGGTGAACAAGCTTACCTGATCCGGGTTTTTTCAAAGCGGCCATCAGCTTGTCACGTGCTAAATCATAATTAGCGCCCACTAAATAAACGGTTAATCGTTCAGCTTCTGCTTTAAGCCCTAGGTCTTCAGCGTGGTATTTTTCTTGTTGCGGGTATTCATGCAAAGCAACACGACGGCCACCCGAGCCTCCCGCACCATCGACGCTAAACTCAACACCGCGAAAACTTCCTACTCGTAAACGGTCACGCCAGCTCATTACAAGGCCCCCATACTAGAACCAGCGATATCTAAATCAATGTGGTTAGAACGTACAGAAGTCACTTTTGTGTGGCCGTCTTCAACCGTGATTTTAAGCTCGGCTTTAGGGCTTTCAACTTTTGATGCTTTAGGGTTTTGTTCCTGGTCTTTTTTATCTTCAGCAAACAAGCTTGAGAGCTGCTCAGCAACGCTGGTACTTACAGATTCCCCGGCAAAATAACCGCCTAAACTACCGAGTAGGCCACCAACAACCGCGCCCACCGTTGTTCCAACTAGGGGAACAACTGAGCCTACCGCGGCACCAACTGCAACACCGCCCCAACCACCAAGGGCCGAGCCGCCTACGCCGCCCGCAATACCTGCGGTATCAACGACTTTTTCTTTGGTGCTAGCGTCACTCGATAATGTGTCATATAAAGCGTAACCGCCGCTAGCAAGGGCGAGAGGTGCGCCGCCAAATTTGCCCGCTTTTTTACTAAGCGTTTTCCATTTTGATGGTGCCGATTTAATTGGTGTAGTGTAGCTAAGCGATCCTTTTCGAGAGTTCTTACTTTCATTTCTTTTGGACGTTGATTTTTTATCTGCTAAATCATTACCTCTAACTCCGGCTCCCGGCATATTAACCACAAAAACTCGTTGGGCTCCCACGTTAGAAATAGTTCCGGCAATGCCACTTGTTTTTCCGCCTTTTTTCATATCTCTTAGCGTTCCAAAAGCACCTGCACTCTTTTTTAAAATAACCGCGCCAGCACCAACAAGCGCAATGTTTTTACCTATTTCCAACCAGTTCTGGACTGTACCGGGTTCCAACGAATTAAGAGCATTTGCTGCATCTTGAATAGGGCCGGACAGTTCATTGTTTTGAAACTGTTGCCACGCTGTAAGCAAGTTCTGCAATGCCGCTTCCGAAGTTCCTGCTGCTCTAGCAGAGTCCCGCATAGTTGTTGTTCCATCCGCTTGCATACTCATAAATTTTTCTAACGTAGCTAAATTTCCAGTACGTTGAAATTCAGAGGCAGCAGCGTTAAAAGCCCTAATTGCTTCAGCATCAAAAACAACACCAAGTCTAGTCGCGTCACCGTTAACCTTTTTAATGATTTCGCCCATGATTTCGTTTATGGGTCGAAGAACACGAGCGCCTTCTTTTGCTGCCTCAGGGTCAAAAATCGTTAGCCCTGATTGCTCTAATAATTTCAATTTAGAAGGGTCTGTTAAAGTTCGCATTGTTGCTTCAAATGCTGTAGCGGCCATTTCAGAAGAACCTGTTCCCATCCTAATCATTTGCAAAGCGGCTCCCATCTCTCTCATTGCCTGAGTGCCTGTTCGACCAGTAGCCGTATACGCTGTAATTACTCGTGGCCCTAGAGAGGCTATGTTTTGCAGAGTAAAAGCGCCTTCTTTACCTTGTACATTAAGAATATCGATTGTTTCCAAAATTTTACTGGGATCTACTAAACCCATTTTTTGAAATTCGGCAAGGATTTCACCAATAGACGTACCATCCGCACCTGTAGCTTGTATGGCCATTCCGATATTACGGATGTTATTTTTTGCGAACTCTAAATCACCTGTTTTTTCCACAATGGCTTCAATTGCACCAGTGATTTGTGAGGGGTCTACACGTATACGTCTCTCTTGTGAAACATCAAAAATAGTTTTACGAAGCGATTCCATTTCTGACTTAGATTTATTTGCTTGAATACCTAACCTTTCAAAACGTGTTTCCAGTCCTATTACCTGCCGACCAGAAAGAGCAAGGCTTGCTCCTGTTATAAGTGTGGTATATCTGTTACCTAATTTATCTAAACCCTTACTCGTTAAACTAGCTGAGCGATTTAAAAGCCTCATGCTTTTTTGGCCCCTTTCGCTCATATACTCCATGTTTCGTGCATATTTCTGTGCACGTTGAGCTAAATTCCCTGCGAGGTTTACAACTAATGATGTTTGTAAATCGCCCACTTATTACCGCCTTACTTACATTTTAAATTAATTGAAATCTGACAAAATTGTCGTTCAGTTAGAGTTAAAAAATCGCTACGAGTCCAATTTAAGTTTATTGACAATCTGTTTATCGCTAACTCAATTATGCTAGCTCGCAGCGTCATCTCGCCCCCGTTCAGAAACCGCCTTAGCAATAGCGTTATCCATATCCGTTACACCCGCTTGTAAAATTTCTAGATCTTTATCTGAAAGCAAATCAAGCTGTTCGCGCTCGAGAGGGCCCTCTAATTCACCTAAAGTTTTAATTTGACGACGCAATGTATTTACTCCCATCAATGCGTTTGACATCAATAAACTTGGCTCTAAACCATTTGGAGTAGGCACCATGACAACCCTCTCTGACTCTTCCATAGCCGAAATAACATCACCTGCTGAAAGCGCCTTTAAGGTTACTTTTTTATAAGTTTTATCCCCGACTGAAATACCCTTATCTAATGTAACTTTATGCATAGATCTATCCGCCTATTGAATTAAATTATTAGCTTACTGGGTCGGCTGATATGCCTTCCATTTTGCAACTATATTCCCCACCTGAAAGTGTCGGGGGCTCGCTCATCCAAGCGCTAGATATCATCCATGATTGACCGTTATCATCTTGAATCGAGACGTTAACATCAGTCAGGTTTCTTAACTGATTTAGGTCTACGCCCGCTGTGTTTGCGATTTTATATTCACAAGATGGCGCAACGGGTTCTTCTGAAAAACCTGCCGGGCCAAGATCGGCCATTACAGCGTCACGCTTTTGACCGCCGGGGTTAAAACTTGCGCCGGGTAAAGAGTTAACTCTGCCTATACCAGGTATATCGAAATACAATTTTTTTGCGACTCTAGCCATGTGCTTGCTCCTAGATTTAAAACACTTGAATATCTAAATAATGAATTGCTGTTTACCAGCGGTAATACGAAGTTGATTAACTAAGTTTGGTGTATCACGCCAGTTCAAACGGTTTTTATCATCAACGTCACGCTCTACAATTAAGTTCGCTTCATAAGACTCGTAATCTTCTACCCAGCCTTTTTTCTCCATCTCTCTATAAAGAGAGAGCAACTGGCCACGGATGATTTTGGGGGTAACGATCGCTTGGCCCGCTCCGTACTGGGTGCCATCACTGGCGAGTTTGTGACGTGGGTATTTCTGAGCCATCATAAGCCTTTGTTCGTATCGAATACGCTCTAAGGTTTCTGGTGTACAAATATCTAAATAACTGGCGTCACTTAAACCGCTAGCGTTGGTTTGATACATGGTAATTTGGCGCTCAATGCGACAAGTACCGTCGTCACCGACCGTGAAAGTTGAGATGCCATCGTATAAAAGAAGGTTGCGCTCGGTTTGGCCCCAACGCTCATGGCGGCTAGGCGCTAACATGCCTTTTAACACTAATGTTTGAAGTGGTCTTGCTGGGTCTATTGATAAAGACTTAGCGGCGGTTGCCGCGTTAATCGCTGACAATAAATAAGGCGGTGTTGGGCTTGCTCCCGTCCCCATACAAGATATATGTGGGTTGTTTCTAGCCGAGCCGAATGTACCGCTTTGACCGTGTGTACCAGAAAAAGCAATAAAAGCACGACAACCGATTTGAGCCATTGGCCCAAAACGTTCGCCTAATTCAGTTTCAAGCTGAACAAGATTAAACGTATCTGTGTAAGGACAAACCAACCAGTTAAACCATTCATCGCCCATTGCATCAAGCGCGGGTGACATATCAGGGTTACCTGACCCACCGACAAAATCAGCAAATGTTAAAGTAACGCCATCAGGTAACTTTTCATCATAATAATTTGCTTGCAGTTTTAGCCCGTTAAACACTTCGCCTTTATGGCGAGATTTAACTCTAACAATTGCGCCTTCAAGCTCGGCAACAAAAGGCAAAGAAGTGTTTGCATTTATGCTAGCCGCAATCGAGGCCGCGATAGTATTTTTATCATCCCCTGCGCTTACTCCTGCTCTAACCAGATTATTTCCAATATAAAGCGAAAGAGTTCCCGAGCCTGTTGCTGCGGTTTCGACTGTAAAAGCACCCGCTGAAACCGCTCCCGCGTCATCATCAGATAACGCTATCGCCCAAACTTCGGTATCGGCATTTGCGTTTAAAAATGCTTCACATTGACCAGCAAGCATAGCTCCTTGCCCAAAGAAAACCGCACCTTGTTTAGGGTCAGTGACTCTAATCGGTGTATTGACTGCCTGAATACCTGAATCTAACTTTTGTCCAATTATGACAACCTTAAACATTGTCGAAGACGCGCCAGCAAGCTCATTATTAAACTCGACGTAAGTTCCGGGGTTTCGTAATGTCGATGGTATATTGTCAAATGAAATACTCATTTATTTGCCCCCTTTAGTTTCAATTTTTTTGGCTGCTTTAGCGGCTTTTTTATCTTCTACTAAAAGCAAGTCACCATCTTTTAGCCTGCGACGGTAATAGCTATTTAAAACAACCAACTCGCCATCTGGGTTTAGTGTCTGCCCGTTTTGTTTACGAACTTGCATACCTTCAGGCGGTTTTATTTTTACTTTATTTACGGCTTGCATAGGGTTCTCCTATTCTGTCAATTCGGTGTCAGCGCTAATTAAAAGGTCACCGCTTTCATTTAAAGTGTCTGAATGAAAGCGTTTAAATTCATCTAACGTAGAAGCGTCTATCTGATTAAAAGGGTGCATTAGCAATTCGAAACTCATTTCATAACAACAGACACCTTGTTGCGCTTCAGCAAAACTAAAAAGGTTCTTAACCCGCTTAAACTTCAGGCCGTCAACTTGCCCAAGATCGAGTCCGTTTAGCGCGACGATAAGCTGCTCTGTCATTTGGTAGATACCGACTTCTTTCTTGCCTTGTAGCGCTTTTGC